>JBKPPN010000499.1:0-10481 GCA_046733575.1 Candidatus Methylomirabilota bacterium
TCTTCGTGGTGTCGGCGACGTACACGCTCATCAATCTCGTCGTCGACCTGACGTACGGATGGCTCGACCCCCGCGTCCGCGTGCGCGCATGACATGAAGTCGTGGATCGGCATCGGGCTCACCGCGCTCGTGCTGACGGCGGCGCTCGCCGCGCCCTGGCTGGCGCCGCACGATCCGCTCCGCGGCGAGCTCGGGGACACGCTCCTCCGCCCCGGCGCGCCCGGCCATCCGCTCGGCACCGATCAGCTCGGCCGCGACCTCCTCTCGCGCGTGCTGCACGGCGCGCGCCTCGCGCTGTTCATCGGCGCCTGCACGGTGCTCGTCACGGCCACGGTGGGCGGCGCGCTCGGCCTCCTCGCCGGCTTCGTGGAGCGCTGGCCCTCCGCGGTGGTGATGCGCGTGGCCGATGTGCAGCTGTCGTTCCCGTTCATCCTGCTCGCCATGACGATCAATGCGATCGTCGGTCTCGGCCTCGGCAACATCATCCTCAGCCTTTCGGCGGCCGGATGGGTCGTGTATGCTCGCGTCGTGCGCGGCGAGGTGCTGGCGGTGAAGCAGCGCGATTTCGTGCAAGCCGCGGCCGCGCTCGGAGTAGCGCGTCCCCGGCTGCTCGTGCGTCACATCCTCCCCAACGTCGCGCCGTCGATCGTGGTGGTGGCCAGCCTGCAGTTCTCGCAGTTCGTGGTGGCCGAGGCGGCCATCAGCTATCTCGGCTTCGGCGTGCAGCCGCCGACGCCGGCGTGGGGCAGCATGCTGGCCGAGAGTCGCGACTTCCTCTACGTCGCGTGGTGGCTCATGGCCTTCCCCGGTCTCGCCCTCGCGCTGACCGCGCTGGGTGTCAACCTCCTCGGCGACTGGCTGCGCGACACGCTCGATCCGAAGCTGCGAGTCTGATCGTCCGGAGGGTCCCCATGCGTGCACTCAGTCTTCCCGTCGTGCTGTCGCTGGTCCTCGCGCTGGCGTCCGCGGCACAGGCGCAGGATCGCGCGCGCAGCAAGGAGATCGTGGTCGGCCTCGGCGCGGAGCCGCGCACGATGCTCGGCACCACCATCGTCGACTGGACGACCAACAACATGCTCGAGCACATCTACGACCGGCTGCTCGATCGCGACGCCAAGACGCTCAAGCCCAAGCCGATGCTCGCCACGGGCTGGAAGGTCGTCAACGACACCACGTGGGAGTTCACCCTGCGACCCGGCGTCAAGTTCCACAACGGCGAGCCGTTCACCGCCCAGGCCGTGAAGGCCACCATCGAGTACGCGCTCGATCCCGCGAACAAGAGCCACTTCGCGACGTCGTCGTACTGGAAGCCGGTCAAGGAGGTGCAGGTCGTCAACGACCTCACCGTGCGCTTCATCACCGACAAGCCGTACCCGAGCCTGATCGACCACGCCTCGCTCACCGATCTGCTCGTGCTCCCGCCCAAGGCTCTGAAGGAGCAAGGCGCGCAGAAGCTCGCCGAGCATCCCATCGGCACCGGGCCGTTCAAGTTCGTGGAGTGGCGACGTGACGACCGTCTCGTGGTCGAGCGCAATCCCGACTACTGGCAGGGCGCGGCCGACGCGAGTCGCGTGACCTTCCGGTTCATCCCGGAGTTCAGCGCCCGACTCGCCGCGCTGCTCTCGGGTGAGATCGACATCATGAAGGACGTCCCCCCGCACGTGATCGACGCGGTGGAGCGGTCGGGACGCGCGAAGCTCCGCTCGACGGTGTCCTCGCGGATCAACTACCTCGCGCTCGTGACCCTCAAGCCTGGCCCGATGCAGGACGTTCGCGTACGGCGCGCGATGAACCACGCCGTCGACGTGGACGAGCTCATCGCGAAGGTGCTCAAGGGCCACGCCACGCGGATGTGCGGACCGCTCGCCCCGCCCAACACCGACTTCGCGAAGGTCGACTGCTACACGTACGACCCGGCGCGCGCGCAGGCCCTGTTCAAGGAAGCGGGCGTCGATCCCGCCAAGCTCGCGCTGACGCTCGACACGCCGTCAGGACGCTATCCGCTCGACAAGGACGTCTCGCTCGCCATCGCGTCCCAGCTCGGCAAGCTGGGCATCAAGACGAACGTCGTGGTGAACGAGTGGGGCACGCATCTGGACAAGATCAAGAACCGCAACACCGGCGACCTCTTCTTCCTGGGCTGGGGCCCGGCCCTCCACGGCCAGGGGACGATCGAACCCCTCTTCCTGGCCAACCAGACCTACGCCTCGTACGGCAACAACAAGGTGATCGACGACAAGATCGCGCGCGCCATCACGCTGGTCGAGCCGAAGGCGCGCGCGACGGCGTACGCGGAGCTGTGCCAGCTGATCCGCGACGAGGCGCCCTGGGTCTTCCTGTGGCAGCAACACGACCTGTACGGAGTCGCGGCGCACGTCGACTGGTCGCCGCGTCCCGACGAGAAAGTGTGGATGTACGACGCGAGGATCGTGGCGCGATGATCACCGTCTTCAGCAACGCGTTCCTGATCGACTGCACGGGCGCGGCGCCGCGGGAGAACGCGAGCGTCGTCGTCGAGGACGACCGCATCAAGGATGTCGTCGCGAGCGGCCAGGTCGGGGCCGTGCCCCCGAAGACGGAGACGGTCGACTGCCGCGGCGCCACGCTGATGCCGGGGCTCACCGACGCTCACGTCCACTTCTGCGCGGTGCAGGAGAACATGATCGATCAGTACCGCATGCTGCCGCCGAGCTTGCTCGTGGCGCGGGCACTGAAGCGCGCCGAGGAGTGCCTGTTCCAGGGGTTCACGACCGTCCGCGATGCCGGCGGCTCGGACTACGGTCTGCGCGAGGCGATCGCGGAGGGCTGGTATCCCGGTCCGCGCATGCTCGTCTCCGGCAACTACATCTCGCAGACCGGCGGCCATGGCGACAAGCGGCGCCGCTCGGAGTGGGTGGAGCCGATTCGCTGCTGTCTCGGCATGGTGGGGTCGATCGCCGACGGCGAGCCCGAGGTGCGCAAGGCGGTACGAGAGCAGCTCCGGCACGACGTCGACCAGATCAAGATCATGGCGTCGGGCGGCGCCATGTCGCCGGCCGACGAGCTCGACACGACGCAGTACACGGTGGGCGAGATGCGCGCCGCCGTCGAGGAAGCGGCCGCCGTGGGCAAGTACGTGCTGGCCCACGCGTACTCCGATCTGGCCGTGCGCAACGCCATCGAGGCGGGCGTGCGCTCGATCGAGCACGGCAATCTGATCCGCGAGGCCGCCGCGAAGGCCATCAAGGGCGCCAACGCCTTCCTCGTGCCGACGATGGTGACGTACGAGGCGATCTACCGGGAGGGCAAGCGCTATGGCATCGGCGATCACCAGATCGCCAAGATCGACCTGGCGCGCCAGCAGAGCCTGCAGGGCCTGCGCTACGCGTACAAGGAAGGCTGCAAGATCGGCTCGGGGTCCGACCTGCTCGGCGACATGGCGAGCGAGCGCACGGTGGAGTTCGAGCTGAAGGCCCAGGTCATGACGCCGATGGAAGTGTTGCTCTCGGCGACCAAGGTCAATGCCGAGCTGTTCCGCATGAGCGACAAGATCGGCACCGTCGAGCCTGGCAAGTACGCCGACCTCATCGTGGTGACCGGCAATCCGCTCAAGAACCTGCGCGTGTTCCAGAACACCGACAACCTGACGGTCATCATGAAGGGTGGCCGCTTCTACAAGAGGACGCTGGCATGACCACGCACCAGGAGTCGATCCTCGATCAGTTCACGCGCCAGGCCATTCCCTTCAACACCTCGCCGGGCATCAAGGACGAGATCGCGCTGAACTATCTCATCGAGGCGTCGGAGGCCGGTCCCGACGACACCGTGCTCGATGTCGCGTGCGGTGGGGGGATCGTGGTGTGCGGGTTCGCGCGCGTGGTGAAGCACGCGACGGGCATCGATCTGACGCCCGCCATGATCGAGCGATCGAAGCAGCTGCAGAAGGAGAAGGGCCTGACCAACGTCACGTGGAAGCTGGGCGACGTGCTGCCCCTGCCCTTCCCGGACGCCAGCTTCTCGATCGTGACGTCGCGCTTCGCATTCCATCACTTCGTCGACCCGTTCTCCGTCCTCGGCGAGATGAAGCGCGTGTGCAAGCCGGGCGGCAGGATCGTCGTGGCCGACAGCTCCCCTGCCGCCGACAAGGCGGACGCCTTCAATGCGATGGAGAAGCTCCGCGACCCCTCGCACACGCGGGCCATGCCGCTTGCCGAGCTGAAGAGTCTCTTCACGCGTCACGGACTCCCCGAGCCGACGCACTCCTGGTATCGGCTCACCAGCGACATGGAGAGCCTGCTGTCGCGCTCGTTCCCGAACCCCGGCGACGACGACAAGATCCGGGCCCTCTTCCGCGCCGCCGTGAAGGACGACTTCCTCGACATCCAGGCCCGCCAGGAAGGCGACCTCATCCTCTACGGCTTCCCCGTCGCCATCCTCGTCGCCCGGCGCTGACGCGAGGACGGAGGACGTCCTCGGTTCGGCCCCGGTGGCTTCGCCGGGCGGACCGATGTAACGTTCATCGGTGCGGTGCCGTCATACTGGGTGAGGGAGTGCCTTCCATGAGGATCCGTGCATTGCTCCCGCTCGCGATCGCGGTGCTGTCCGTGATGAGCCCACACCCGAGTGACGCCCGCGGCGGAGGTTTCGGCGGACACGGAATAGGCTTCGGCGGACACGGCGAGGCCTTCGGCGGACATGGCGGCGCGATCGTCGGGCATGGTGGCGCGTTTTCCGGGTCCGGCACCGTCATCATCCCGGCTCGGCCGTTCTTCCGCGCACCAGTGGCGCGGGTCCCGCGCGAGAACCGCCCGTTCGACGGGACGTTCGGATCGCCGTTCCCCGTCGTCCCCGCCGTTCCGCTCGACAGCGCGCCGACGGTGGAGATCAACATCCCGCCCGCGGTGGTGGTGCCCGACGTCGAGGTCGCCCCGGTGCCGGCGCCGCCGCCGGCGCGGGTGGCCAGCCAGCCCGTACGCCGCGAGCCGCTCGCGGTGGGACCGAAGACCATCGTGCCTCCGGCCCCGCTGCCGCCGGCTGACGCGTGCGTCCACACCGTGACCGTCTATCGCGGATCGGCGGTGGAGGTGCAGTCGTTCCCGATTCCCGACTGTACTGCCACCAGCAGCGCCAAGAAGCCGGCGCCACGGGGCTGACCCGCCGCATCCGTCCGCGCTCCGCCGTGTGTGGCCCGGGTGAACGGTCGCCTTCGACGTCGCGCCCGTGAGATCGTGCAGCGCCGAGATCACCCGCATCCGGAGGCGACCATGCGAATCGTCGATCTGAGCTTTCCCATCCGGCCGCACTTCCGCTGGTCCGCGACGCTCGCGCAGCATCGCTCGCACGCGCGCGGCGACAACTTCACCAGCTCCACGGCGACGCTCGGCTGTCACGCCTTCACGCACGTGGATGCGCCGAACCACTTCCTGCCCGGCGAGCGCGACATCGCCTCCATGCCGGTCGACCAGTGGATCGGCGACGCGGCCGTCGTCGATCTCACGCACCTGGGCCCCGACGGAGAAGTGACCGCGGCGGACCTCGATGCGAGGGCGCAGCACGTGCGCGCGGGCGACATCGCGCTGCTCTACACGGACTGGCCGCGCAAGGTCGACGTGGCCTCGGAGGACTTCTGGCGCGTCGGACCGTACACGGGGCGGTCGGCCTGCGAGTGGCTGATCGCGCGCCGGGTGAAGGCCGTGGGCTACGACTATCCGCCCGACTACACCGTCCGCACGGGCATCTTCTCCCCGGAGACCAAGGTCCCGCGCGAGGAGTGCACCACCCACTATCACTTCTTCCCCGCCGGCATCACGGTCATCGAGTACCTCACGAACCTGCACGCGATCGAAGCACCGCGCTGCCGCTTTCTCGCGCTGCCCCTCAAGCTGGAGGGCGCGGACGGCTCGCCGGTTCGCGCGGTGGCCCTGATAGACTGAGCGTCCCGATGCCGTCCGAGTCGCCCGTGGATCTCCGTCTCGCACCGATGGCCGGCGTCACGAACGTCCCGTTCCGCCTCGTGGCGCGGGAGTGCGGCGCGGGATGGCTCACCAGCGAGGAGATCGACGCCCGCGCGCTGGTCGCCGACAACGCGCAGACGCTGGTGCTCGCGCGTCACGTCCCCGAGGAGCGCCCGCTCGCCATCCAGCTCCTGGGCGCGGATCCCGACGTCCTCGCCGAGGCCGCGCGC
Organism: Candidatus Methylomirabilota bacterium; assembly: GCA_046733575.1. Lineage (GTDB taxonomy): Bacteria > Methylomirabilota > Methylomirabilia > Rokubacteriales > CSP1-6 > JBKPPN01. Next base: position 6,164 of record JBKPPN010000499.1, read on the forward strand.
CGCTGCGAGAGCGCGGGTGCGGACGGCATTGACCTGAACATGGGCTGCCCCGTGGCGAAGATCGTGGCCAAAGGTCAGGGGGCCGCGCTCATGCGCGACCCGCTGCTCGCGGGCCTGATCCTCCGGACGATGCGGAAGGCGGTCACCGTGCCGCTCACCGTGAAGATCCGTGGCGGCTGGGATGACCACCACGTGAACGCCGTGGAGATCGCGCGCATCGCCGAGACCGAGGGCGTCGACGGCATCACCGTGCATCCGCGCACGCGGTCGCAGCAGTACACGGGGCGCGCGCCGTGGGACATCATCGCGAGCGTCGTCGACGCCGTGCGGATCCCGGTCGTCGGCAACGGCGACGTGACGAGCGTCGCCGACGCGCGCGCCATGCAGGCGGCCACGGGCTGCGCCGCGATGATGATCGGCCGCGCCGCGCTCGGGGCGCCGTGGATCTTCCGCGGCGTGGAGGTCGACCGTGACGAGCGCGCCCGCATCATCTGCCGTCACGCCGCGCTCATCGTCGAGCACTTGCCGGACCGCCTCGCGCTGGTGCAGCTCAAGAAGCACCTGGTGTGGTACTCGCGCGGACTGCCCGGCGCGGCGCGCGTCCGGACGGCGCTCTTCCAGGCGCCCGACGCGGCGACCGTGCACGACCTGTTCTGGAGCATCTGGTGAGTCGGGTGGCGTGGAAGACGGCGCGGGGCGGCTTCGACACTTCTCGACCAGGGCATGACCTTCACCGTCTACGGCGAGAAGGAGGGCGTGGAGCGGATCTTCCCCTTCGACTTCGTGCCTCGCATCATCCCGGCGCCGGAGTGGGAGCGGATCGAGGCCGGCCTCGTGCAGCGCACCACCACGCTCAAACTGTTCCTGCTCGACGTGTACGGCGAGCCGCGCTGTCTGCGCGAGCTGGACGAGGGAGGCGAAGGCAGTGTCGGCGTCGCTTTCGCTGCGGGCTTTCAGGACAGGGAGCTGCAGGCGATTCGTGCGCGCTGCTTCATGCACGTCTCGAATGACGGGCTCGGCAGTCGCATCGTTCGGGTTCATCAGGCACGGCAATCACTCTGGCCCGCGGAAAGCTCGGACAGCTCGAGCCGCTTCGGCGTCAGCTCGTCCGCGCTGAAGCTCGCTCCGTGAGGTTGCCGCCGGTCGGGCGAGAGTGGTGACCAGCCCGTCCCCGACAGATCGGCGCCACTTCTGAAGACGATCGGGATCGTTGACGTCGCGTTGTTCGCGGGCAGTGCGGAAGGCGGGCTGCTCGCCCTGATGAAGCGACCTTTGCGGCCGACCCGATCGGCGGCCAGGACGGGCAGCCGACCGTAATTGCCCTCCGCCCAGCGGTATTCGATCGTCCGTTGCCTTTCAACTCTCGTCAGAGCCGAACCAGCAGAGACGAGCGTCAGTCCACCGCGTCGGCGCCAGTACCATGCCGTGATCCGGTTTCGTTTCAGTTCGCCGGGTATCAGTCCGACCGACCGCGCGCCGCGATGGGCCACACCGCGTCGACCTTGTCGCCGCGCATGGCGTAGAAGCGGTCGTAGAGGTTGATGGTGGGGTCGCAGTGCGGGGGGAGGAACTGGATGCGCTCGCCGAGACGGACGGGGCGGTCGGGGTCGCGGAGGGTCAGGCGGCCGTGCTCGTCGCCGGCGAACTCGTAGTCGATGCCGGGACGCTCGACGGTCTCGGGCGGGAACGGCTTGTCGGTCGAGAACGCCTTGAGGCCGGCGTCGACGATCGCGCGGTCGGGCGCGGGGACGCTGACGACGGTCGCCAGCACGGTGAGGGCGGCCTCGAACTTGGTGAGCGCCTCGCTCTCGCGGCCACCGATGCGGCGGTAGTCGATGTCCATCACGCAGTAGGAGCCGGACTGGAGCTCGGTGAGTCCGGGGAGCTCGCTGTCGATGTCGTGCGTGCCGGTGGACCCGCCCGCGACGATCTCGACGGGCAGCCCGGCCGTCTCGAACAGCGTGCGCGTTTCCATGAGGGGCGCCATCGCGGCGTGCGAGGCGGCCCGACGCGCGGCCCAGCCCATCACGTGCGCGCACTGACCCGCGTAGCCCTGTAGTCCGCGCAGGCGCAGTGACGGCTCGGCGACCACCGCGCGTCCCAGCGACACGGCGGGCGCGCCGGGCGCGATCCCCGTGCGACGACCGCCGACCTCGACGTCGACGAGCACGTTGAGCGTGACGCCGGCCGCGCGCGCCGCCGCGCCGAGCGCCTTGACGTTCTCGGGGTTGTCGACGACGACCATCGTGTCGGGCGCCTCACGCACGAGCTGCACCAGACGTCCGATGCCCTGCGGTGTGACGACCTCAGTGGTGATCAGCAGCCCACGCACGCCCGCCTTCGCCATGACCTCGGCCTCGCCCAGCTTGGCGCACGCCACGCCGAGCGCGCCCGCGTCGATCTGGCGGCGCGCGATGTCGGGACAGCGATGCGTCTTGGCGTGCGGTCGGATCTGCTTGCCGACGCGCCGGACGTGGTCCGCCATGCGGGCGAGGTTGCGCTCGAAGCGATCGAGATCGAGAAGGAGCGCGGGCGTCGGGATGTCGTCGCGTGTCATGCCGCGTATTATGCGGCGCGCGCCCGCCGCGCGCGACCCGCGCGGCGCCCGATCGAAGCTACGCCGGATCGAGACGGGCGCGGACGGAGAAGACGGCGCCGGGCACGACGCGGATCTCCGTGCGGAGCGGACGGAAGCCGGTTAGCCGGATCTCGATCCGCCGCGTCCCGGGCGCGAGCGCGAAGAGCGTGCGCGCGGCGCCCAGGACGTCAGCCACGCCGGCGCGTCGACCGTCGATCCAGACCTCGGCGCCGGCCGAATCGATCTCCGCCTGCAGGTAGCCGATGGTCGACGCTCCAGGGCTGCCCGGCATCGTTGGGGGTGTGCGCGGAGCGGGCGCCGTCGAGTACCAGAACCTGGGCGGCGGTTCCGCGGCCGGCGGCGGCGGAGCCGGCGCGTCGCCGGCGGGGACGCCGACAGACCCGGCATCGATCGGGACGTAGACGTACGTACGGCCGTGGGGGACGCGGACGTAAGCGCCGGGCGACGCCGGGAGAGGAACGACGTATGGCGGCTGCGCCTGGACAGCGCTGCAGAGCCATAGTCCCAGGACGCCGGCGACGATCGCCAAAAAGGACCGATAGACGCGAGGGCCGCCACCTGGCATACGTCGTCCCCTCGACGTTATCGGCAAGAACGAACAAAAGAGGACGGCAGAGTCGCAGACGGCCGCGTGAGCCGCCTGCGGCTAGCGGCGCAGCGCCTTGTTCAGCTCGCGGGTCTGGATGCCGCCACGGACCGGCTCGCTCAGGTCAGGACGCTGCGACACCGGGGACTTCGCGTCGCGGACGGCGTCGTCGATCCGCCGCTCCGCCGCGAGGTCCTCGACGGCGCGGTCGACGTCACGCTGCACGAGGTCGGGCGACGGACGCGGCTGGACGATGATGCGTCGCTGCTGTCGACGCTGCTGCAGGTCCGTATCGGAGGTGGACGCGTCCTGAGCGCGCACGGTCACGGGCGCGAGCGCCAGCATCACGGCCAGCCCGAGCATCAGTGAACGCATCCCGGCGACCTCCCCGCACACCAACCGTACACCCGAAGCGCAGCGAGCGGGGCGACACCCGAGCGCGATCACTGGACCGTGAGGTCGTCGCTCGAGTCCTGAACGTCGCCGGGGCGCCGCGGGAAGTGCTCGCGCAGCACGTGGCCCGCCCGCTCCACCGCGCCGACCAGGGCGTCGCGCGGGGCGCCCGCGCGGAGACGCGCCACCATGTGGTCGCGGATGGCGGCCCAGTAGGCGTCGCCCACGCAGGCGTGGATGCCCTCGTCGCCCAGCACGGCCAGCTTGTGGTCCTCGAGCGCGAGATAGATCAGCACCGCGTGGCGTTCCGCGGTGCGATGCATCTGGAGTCGTGCGAACACGTCCTTGGCGCGCGCGAGCGCGTCGCCGGCGTGACCGTGCACGCGCCGCTCGAGGTGCACCTTGATCATTCCCGACGTCCGGGACTCGGCGCGCGCGATCGCGGCCGTGATGGCGTCGAAGTCGGCGTCGGTCAGGAGACGTCGCGCCCAGGCGGGATGCTTGGCCATCTACCAGTCTCCGCTCGCGCCGCCACCGCCGAAGCCTCCTCCGCCGCCCGAGAATCCGCCTCCGCCACCACCACCGCCGAAGCCGCCCCACGAGTCACCGCCGCCGCGTCCGCGGCCGATCCACCACGGCGCCGACATGATGACGGGCGTCTCCCAGCCGCCGCGCCCCGCGGTGTACGCGTTGCCGGGTCCGCCGCGCCTACTCGACATCTCCCTGAGCAGGATGAACGC
>JBKPPN010000500.1:0-4394 GCA_046733575.1 Candidatus Methylomirabilota bacterium
ACCGTGAACCTCGCCTGCGTCGCGCCCGAGGCGGTGGTCGGCGTGGGGATCGCGTCCGGTGGTCCGTACCGATGCGGCACCGGCGTCGTGGGCGGACTGCAGTGCATGCGAGGTCAACACCTCGACGGCAATGCGTCGGCCGCCGCATGTCGGTCGGCGCTGGCGGGACACCGGCCTCCACGCGCCTCGCTGTGGCAGGGCGACGGCGACACGGTCGTCGATCCACGGAACCTCGAGGCCCTCGCGACGATGTTCGGCGCGCTGACGGGCGCCACCCCGGCGCGAAGCGACCGGCAGGACGGCGCGACCCGTACGGTGTGGAGGGACGCGCAGGGGCGGGAAGTGGAGGAGACCTGGCTGGTGGCGGGGATGCCGCACGCGTGGAGCGGCGGCAGCGCGCGAGCGACCCACACGTTTGCTTCCGGTCCCGACGCCACCGACGCCATGCTCACGTTCCTGCTCGGCAAGTGAAGCGACAGCGGCAGCTCGCGCTCGGAGCGCTGCTGCTCGCCGCCGTCCTGACGCTGGCCGCGTTTCCGTTCCGCGCGACGTGGTGGGGCGGCTTGCTGCTCGCCATCGCCGAGGCCGGCATCGTGGGCGGACTGGCGGACTGGTTCGCCGTGACCGCGATCTTCCGCCACCCCCTCGGTCTTCCCATCCCGCACACCGCGCTGATCCCGGCCAACTGGGAGCTGATGGCCCGGCGTGTCGGCACGATGGTCGGCACGAGCGTGCTCACGAAGGACTACGTGAGCCATGAGATCTCGCGCGTCGACCTGGCGGGACTGCTGGCGCGAGGCGCGGAGCGGCTCACGCGCGAGGACCTGGAGTGGACGGCGCGGGCGGTGCTGCGCTGGATCGTCGACCAGGTTCCGGCTCCCGGCCCCGGCGACCTGCTGCCTCGCGTCCGCAGCGTGCTGGCGGACTGGCCGCTAGCGCCCGCGCTCGCGCGGCTCCTCGAGATCGCCCGCGACCGCGGCTGGGACGAGCGCCTCGTCGAGGCGCTGGCGCGCGCGGTGACGGATGCCTTCGACCGTCCCGAGTTCCGGACGGCGGTGAGCGAGCTCGTCGACGACTTGCTGTTCCGCTATCGCGAACGCATGAGTCCGGGATCGCGCTTCTGGATCGGCATGGCCGAGGTCTTCGGGCTCATCGATCGCGAGCGTCTGGTGGGCGCGCTGCGCACGGGGCTCGCCGAGATCGCTGCCGATCCCGCGCATCCCCTGCGTCGGGAGATCGCCGAGACGCTGCGCGGAGTACCCGATCGCCTTCGCAAGGACGCCGCCGTCGCCGCGCGCGTCGAGGCGCTCAAGGACGAGCTCCTGGCCAGCCCCGTCGTCGGCGCGCTCGTGGACGAAGCGGCCGCCGCCGTGCGCCGCGCGATCGCCACGGATCTCGCCGCGCCGCGGCCGGAATCGGTCGTCTGGGTCGTCGATCGCCTGGAGCGCGCGCGTCGGACGGTCATCGACGACGTCGAGGTCCGCGGCGCCGTCGACACGTGGATCAAGGCGCGCGCCCTCGAGCTGGTGGAGCGGTACCACGCGGAGATGGCCGTCTTCATCGAGAACGGCGTGCGCGCGCTCGGCGCGGAGGGCGCCGTCCGGCTCCTCGAGGAGCACGCGGGCGACGACCTGCAGTACATCCGCCTCAACGGCACCGTGGTGGGCGGCCTGGCGGGCGGCGCGCTTCACCTCGTGCAGCTGCTGCTCGCCCGTCTGTGGTGACCTGGCGTGGACGCGCCGTGCGTTGACGGGTCCCGGTTTTCACGTACACTCCGCCCCATTCCCCCGGACTTCGTGGAGGCTCCCATGATTCCCCCCGGTCGTCGGCCGCTTGCCCTCGTCGTGACGCTCCTGCTCGCCGTCGCCGTCGCCCTGCTGCGGACCGGAACACCCGCCGATGCGCAAGCACCGAAGACGGGTGGCGTGCTCAACGTGACGCAGCGCGAGGACCTGCCCCAGGGCTTCGCGATCCACGAGACACAGACCAGCTCCACGGTGTGGCCGTCGATGCCGTGCTTCAACAACCTGGTCATCTACGACCCCGCCAAGAAGCAGGAGACGCTGGAATCGATCATCGGTGAGCTCGCCGAGAAGTGGTCCTGGCAGGACAACTACAGGAACCTCGTCTTCTTCCTGCGCAAGAACGTCAAGTGGCACGACGGCCAGCCGTTCACGTCGAAGGACGTCAAGTTCACGTTCGACATGATCCGCGAGGGACAGGATGCGCCGGCCAAGCTCCGCATCAACCCGCGCAAGGACTGGTACGCCAACGTCGAGAGCATCGAGGCGGCCGACCCGTACACCGTCGTGTTCCATCTGAAGCGTCCGCAGCCGTCGCTCCTCATGATGCTGGCCTCGGGCTACTCGCCGATCTACGCGGCCCATGTGCCGCCCGCGACCTACCGCACGACCTGCATGGGCACTGGACCGTTCAAGCTGAAGGAGTGGCGAAAGGGCGAGTTCGTCGAGTACGTGAAGAACCCGGACTACTTCGTGAAGGGGCGGCCCTATCTCGACGGCCTGAAGTACGTCGTGATCGCCGAGCGCGGCACGCGCACGGCCGCGCTGCAGTCCGGGCAGGTCGACGTGGCCTTTCCCGGCGAGACGTCGAAGACGATCTCCGAGCAGCTCAAGGCCGCGGTGCCCCAGCTCGTCGTGACGCCCGTCAGCGAGAACGTCAACAACAACGTGATCATGAACATCAAGAAGCCGCCCTTCGACAACCTGAAGGTCCGGCTGGCGGTGAGTCACGCCATCGACCGGCGCGCCCTCATCCAGGCCGTGTACCAGGGCGGCGGGGTGGTCGGCGCGTCGATGGCGCCCAAGCCGTGGGCCTCGTGGGGTCTCGGAGAGAAGGATCTCCTCACGTTGCCCGGGTACGGCAAGGCCGCCGAGGAGAAGGCGAAGGCCAAGAAGCTCATGGCCGAGGCCGGCTTCAGTCCCGAGAAGCCGCTGCGCGTCGAGATGGTCACGCGCGGGCTCCAGATCTACGTCGACATGGCCTCGTTCGTGATCAACGAGCTGAAGCAGGTCGGCATCGAGGCGACTCTCAAGCAGATCGAGACGGCGCAGTGGCACGCCATGGCCGTCCGCGGGGAGTACCAGATCGGCGCCAACCTCACGGGCCTCGGGGCCGATGACCCCGACGGCAACTTCTACGAGAACTACGCCTGCAACTCGCCGCGCAACTACACGCACTACTGCAGCGAGCAGGTGATGAAGATGATCGACCAGCAGTCGGCCGAGATCGACAAGAAGAAGCGCGCGGCCATGGTCGACGCCATCCAGAAGAAGCTGGAGGAGGACGTCGCGCGCCCGATCCTGTCCTGGCGCATCGACTACTTCACCCACCGTCCGCACGTGAAGGGCCTCGTCCCGCAGAACTCCGTGTACAACTACGGACGCATGCAGGACGTGTGGAGCGACAAGTAGCCGTCCGCCCCGGCGCGCGCATCGCGTGAAGACCTACATCGCCCAGCGTCTCGTCATCGCGGTTCTCACCCTGCTGGGCATGTCGATGGTCATCTTCGTGCTGCTGCGCCTCGCGCCCGGCGACATCGTCGACATCCTCTTCTCCGCCGCCGGCTACGTGAACCCCGACGAGAAGGCGGCCATCCTCAAGGAGCTCGGGATGGATCGGCCCCTGTACGTCCAGTACCTCGACTGGCTGGGGCAGATCGTGCACGGCGACCTCGGGAAGTCGTATCGCTACGATCTGCCCGCGTGGCAGATCATCAAGCCGCTCCTTCCCGTGACGCTGGAGCTCGCCGCCCTCTCGATGGTGGTGGCGGTCGCCCTCGGCGTGCCGACGGGCGTGATCAGCGCCGTCAAGCAGGACTCGGGCGTCGACTACGTGCTGCGCGTCATCAGCCTGGCCGGGCTGTCGATGCCGTCGTTCTGGCTCGGCATGGTGATCATCCTGGCCATGGTCACCTGGCTCGGGTGGATTCCGGCCCTGACGTACGTCGGACCGCGCGAGAACCTGGCCGTCCACCTCGTGCAGTTCGGGCTGCCCGCCCTCGCGGTCGGCTACCGCTCGTCCGCCCTCATCATGCGCATCACGCGGAGCTCGCTCCTGGAGGTGCTGCGCGAGGACTACATCAGGACCGCGTGGGCGAAGGGGCAGGGGGGGCGGGTGGTCATCTGGCGCCACGCCCTCAAGAACGCCATCCTGCCCGTCATCACCGTCATCGGGATCGAGTTCGCCTTCCTCATCGGCGGCCTCGTCGTGACCGAGAAGGTGTTCAACTTGCCCGGCGTGGCGCGCTTCCTCGTCGACGCGGTGCTGTGGCGCGACTATCCCATCGTCCAGAACCTGGTGATGTTCATCGCGGTGGCGGTGATCCTCTCGAACCTGATCGTCGACATGCTGTACGGCTTCCTGGATCCGCG
>JBKPPN010000501.1:0-5687 GCA_046733575.1 Candidatus Methylomirabilota bacterium
GAGCAAGAATGCCTGAACGTCATTGAGAAAGAAGCGGCCGCCGTCGACGCATGGCGAAGTGCGCGACGGCACAGTCCCATCGTGGCACTTGAACGTCATTCGGGGCGGCGGCTGAGTCTGCGCCTCAGCTCCCGTCGCGCCGGCCGCGAGGCCGACCACCATGAGTGCTACCGGGATCCATCGTCGCATCGACACCTCCCAGGGAAAGTCGCACTAAGATGGCGTGGCGCTTGGCAGGATCCAAGCCAAATCGAGCGGCAGGAAAGGGCATACCCAGAAAGCATTGAACTTTCTGTATTCGTGGGAGCGCGACACGCACCTGACAGTGTCGGTGACGGCGATGACGTCGGCGTGACAGCCGGCCGCCTCGACACGACCTTGAGGTGGCTGCTGCGCCAGCCGCCCACGCCGCTCGACGCGTCCGACGTCGCCGCGTGGTGGCGCGCGGTCCGGGACAGACGCGACGGAGGCGGAGCGGCCATCGACGACGCGATCACGGTCGGCTTTGCGGCCGACCGCCTCGGCTACGCCTTCGTGGCCGGCGCGCAGGCGGGTCTCCGTGCGCTCGTGCCCTCGCTTCCCGTCGCCGCGATCGTCGCGTTCTGCGCCACCGAGCCCGGCGGCAACCACCCGCGCGCGATCGAGACGCGCCTCGAGGCGGCGGGCGACGGCTTCGCGCTGTCGGGCAGCAAGCGCTGGAGCACGATGGCGCCCGTCGCCGATCTGCTCCTCGCGGTCGCGGTGGATGGCCGCGACGCGGCGGGTCGCAAGCGATTCCGCGTGGTGCGCGTCGATCCCGCCGCGCCGGGCGTCAGCATCGGGACGATGCCGCCGCCGACGTCGATGCCGGAGGTGCCGCACGGCGCCGTCGAGCTGGAACAGATCCGTGTCGATCCGGCTGCGCTGCTTCCCGGGGACGGCTACGCTGAGTACGTGAAGCCGTTCCGCACCGTGGAGGACGTGCACGTCCACGGCGCGCTGCTCGGGTATCTCGTCGGGGTGGCGCGTCGTCATCGCTTTCCCGACGACTCCGTCGAGGCCCTCGTCGCCAGTGTCGCGGCCACCCACGCGTGCGCGGCGCTGCCGCCGTCCGCGCCGGAGACGCACGTGACGCTGGCCGGCGTCCTGGCCCGTGACGCCCGCCTCGTCGCCGAGCTCACGCCCTTCTGGGCAGGCGTCACCGGCGACGAGCGGAGCCGCTGGGACCGCGATGCCCGCGTGCTCGGCGCGGTGGCCGCGCCGGCGAAGGAACGCCGGCGTGAGCGCGCCTGGGAGGCGCTGCGCACGTCGGCCTCTGCGGACTGAGGGGCGGCTGCGTCACGGCCCAGCTCGTGGTATCAGCAATCGAGGAGGACTCCATGTGCCGGAGCATCAAGGTGCTGCACAACTTCGCGCCACCCGCGACGGATGACGAGATCCGCGCGTCGTCGCTGCAGTTCGTCCGCAAGCTGAGCGGCTTCACGCGGCCATCGCGCGCCAACGAGGCGGCGTTCAACCGCGCCGTCGACGAGGTGACGCGCAGTGCGCGTGCCCTGCTCGACGCGCTCGTGACGCACGCACCGCCCCGCGATCGGGCCATCGAAGCGGCCCGCGCGCGAGCGCGCGGACGTGACCGCTTCGAGCGCGGCGCGCGCGCGGAGGCGCCGCGTGCTTGAGCTGCGTCCGACCTGCGAGCACTGCAACACTCCGCTTCCGCCGGACTCCCTGGACGCACGGATCTGCAGCTTCGAGTGCACGTTCTGTGCGCGGTGCGTGGAGGAGCTCCTGACCAACGTGTGCCCCAGCTGCGGCGGCGGCTTCGCGCCGCGTCCGGTGCGCCCGTCGACGGATCTGAAGGGGCAGAACCACCTCGGCAAGTACCCGGCCAGCACCAGGGTCCATCACCGCCCCGTCGACCTCGCCGCGCACGCGACGTTCGCGGCGTCGCTCAAGGACGTTCCCGCGCACCGGCGATGACCCGTCGTCGACTCCTCGCTCTGCTGGGGGCGTCGGTCGCGGCTGCGTTCGCCCCGCGTCGTGTGCGAGCGCAGAAGCCCTTGCACCTCGTGCTGACGCCCTCGCAGAAGCCGACGGACCTGCTCGCCGCCGGCGAGGAGTTCGGTCAGGCCCTCGGCAAGCTGGTCGGCGTGCCGGTGCGAGTCACGGTCGCCTCGGACTATGCCGCCGTCATCGAGGCGCTGCGCAACAAGACCGCCGACCTCGCGTTCGCGCACCCGGCGGGCTACGTGCTCGCGGCGCGCGAGGCGCGCGCGACCATCGTGGCGCGCAACGTCTGGCACGGCAAGTCGACGTTCTCGTCGCGCTTCTTCGTGCGCAAGGAGTCGGGCCTCACCACGCTGGAGGGACTGCGCGGCAAGACGATCGCGTTCGTCGACCCGGCGAGCACCTCGGGCTACATCTATCCGATGGTGCTCCTCATCCAGCTCGGGCTCGTCCAGAACCGCGATCCGCGGACGTTCTTTCGCGAGGTCACCTTCGCCGGCTCGCACGACGCCGGCATGCGCGCCCTGGTCAACCGCCACGTGGACTCGCTCGCCTCGTTCGACCTCGCGCACGAGCAGTACCTGAAGGATCCCGCCGAGCGGGAGCGGCTGACGTGGGTCGCGGAGACGCCGCCCATTCCGGAGGCCGGGATCTGCGCGCGCGAGGGACTCGACGGGGCGATGTTCGCGCGCGTCCGTGCCGCGCTCATCTCCATGCGTGGACCTGCCTACGCGCCGCTGCTGAAGAAGATGTACGACATCGACGGCTTCGAGGCCGCCGACGACCGCGACTACGATCCCGTCCGCGCCGCCATCGATCTCCTCGGCGTTCGCCCACGCTGATCGCCCCCGGCGCGCCTCCGTCCATCGAGATCCACGGCCTGCGCGTGCGCCTGCCGCCCGCCACGGCCGCCCTCGACGGTGTCGACCTCACGGTGGCGCCCGGCGAGTTCCTCGTCGTCATCGGGCCGAGCGGCGCGGGGAAGACGACGCTGCTGCGCGCGATCAACCGGCTCATCGAGCCCACGGAGGGGAGCGTGCGCGTGGCCGGTCGCAACGTGAGCGGCGCCGGCCCCGCCGACCTTCGCGACGTGCGCCGCCGCATCGGGACGATCTTCCAGCAATTCAACCTCGTGCGTCGGGCCAGCGTGCTCACGAACGTGCTGGCCGGTCGCCTCGGTTACGTCGCGACGTGGCCGAGCCTCCTCGGCCGATTTCCCGCCGACGATCGCGCGGTGGCCGTCGAGTGTCTGGCCCGCGTGGGTCTGGCCGGGTACGGCGATCGTCGCGCCGACACGCTGTCGGGCGGCGAGCAGCAGCGCGTGGCCATCGCGCGCGCGCTCGCGCAGACCCCCGACGTGATCCTGGGCGACGAGCCGACGGCGAGCCTCGATCCCCAGCTCACCGCCGCCATCATGGACATCCTGCGCGCCGTCAACCGTGAGCGCGGATTGACGCTCGTCGTGAGCCAGCACCAGCTCGCCACCGCGCTCGCCTATGCGACCCGCATCGTCGGGCTGCGCGCCGGTCGCGTCGTGTTCGACGGCCCGCCCGCCGCGGTGACCCCGGACGTCGCGCGGACCGTCTACGGCGCCGAGATGCCGACGTGAAGCCGCGGACGGCGCTCGTCGTGGCGGTCGCGCTCGCGGTGCTCGCGTGGACGGCATGGGACACGGGCAGCGATCCCGTGCGCTTCGCGCGCGGCGTGCCCTGGCTGATCGATTTCGTCCGCCGCATGGTGCCGCCTGACCTGGCCGTCCTGCCGTCGGCGCTGACGGGCGCCGTGACCACGCTCGAGATCGCGCTCCTCGGCACCGTCGTGGCGGCGGTGATGGCGCTGCCGCTGGGATTCCTCGGCGCCCGCAACGTGGCCGCGCCTCGTCTGTTCCTGCCCGTGCGCGTCGCGCTCAACTTCTTCCGCAGCGTCGACACGCTGGTGTGGGCGCTCCTCTTCGTCGCCGCGGTGGGACTCGGCGCGTTCCCCGGCGTGCTGGCCGTCGTCGCGTACACGACGACGTCGCTGGCCAAGCTCTACTCCGAGGCGATCGAGGGGATCGAGCGCGGACCGGTGGACGCCATCGTCGCCACGGGTGCGACACGACTTCAGGTGCTGCGCTTCGGCGTGCTGCCCCAGGTGCTGCCGCTGTTCCTGTCGTACGTGCTGTATCGGCTCGAGACGAACATCCGGGCCGCCACCGTGCTCGGGTTCGTGGGCGCGGGCGGCATCGGCTTCTACCTGCAGACGTACCTGCGCATGATCGACTACCCCGCCGCGTCCACCGTGCTCCTGGTGACGGTCGTCATGGTGATGGTCGTCGACTGGATCAGCTCGCGCCTGCGCGCCCGTCTCGTGTGACGCGCGGGCGCGGGCGCGCTCACGGACGATCGCTGAGGCAGCGCGTGCCCCGGTAGAACGCCACGACGGCCGCGATCTGCACGACGTGGAAGAGGTCGTTGTGATTGAAGTGCCGGTGCAGGCCAACGCCGCTGGCCTGGATCGCCGCGCCCACGATCGACAGCCCGACGCCGATCAGGATCGCGCGCGCCGCGCGGTCGCCGCGCATGAGCGCCGCCGGCGCGTGGAGCGCGGCGACGCCGACCAGGCCGAGGCCGCTGTCGACGATGACGACGACGAAGTCGTCGCGATGTCGGGTCCAGGCCAGGAACGCGATGAGCTGGACCGCCGCCATCGCGATGATGGCGCGCCGCAGTCGACCCGTGGTCGTCGCCGTCGCCGAGCCCGTCAGCATCGCGAACGCGATCACGCCGCCGAGGGCGATGGTGACCGGCCAGAGCGCCGGGATGGCGAAGCCGTGGTACGTCCCGCCCACGAGCGCGGTGACGGCGAGCGCCACGAATGCGGTCCCCCACAGAGCCCGGGCACGCTGCCCGTCACGCCGCAACAGGACGGATCCGCCAAGGGTGGCGCTCACGGCGGCGAGCGCGTAGTCGGTCACGGCGGTCGTCGGCTCGGCCAGCGCGATCATCGCGTCGCGACCACGACGACCTCGCCCCGGGCGAGCGCCGGCGCGGCGTGGCCGGCCAGGTACCGCGCACGTAGATCGTCACTGTCGGCTCGCACGCGCAGCGCGAGTCCGGCGCGCGCGAGGAAACGCGTGAGCTCGGCGCGCGGCAGCACCGACCGGAACGGCTCGCTCCACGCCGCGAGCAGTGTCCGGACGAGTGGCGTCGCGTTGTGGAAGCGCGCGGCGCCGTCCGGCGCCGGCTCCATGACGGTGAAGATGACGGCGCCGGAGCGCGGCTGAAGCGTGCGCAACGCGGCGAAGAGACGGTCGATCTCCGCACCCCCGAGGTACATGAGCAGGCCTTCCACGACGAAGACGCACGGGGCGTTCTTGCGAAAGGCCGGCGCCGTCGCCAGCGCATCCGCCAGATCGACCGACGCCAGGTCGGCGGCGACGAGGTCGAGACTCGCCGGCGCCCCGCCACTCGCGAGCGCGACGCGCTTGGCCGCCTGGGTGGCGGGATGGTCGATCTCGATGAAGCGCACCGGCGACAACGTCGCGGCGAGGCGGACGGCCAGCGTGTCGAACCCCGCGCCGACCACGACGACCTGCTCGCACCCGGCCGCCACCTGCTCGCGCACCGCCTCCTCGATGAAGCGCTTTCGCAGGACGAAGTGCAGCAGGAGGCCGGGCACCGTCGCGCGCTCGGCCACGCGCGGCAGCCAGCGCAGGCCCGGGC
>JBKPPN010000502.1:0-6568 GCA_046733575.1 Candidatus Methylomirabilota bacterium
ACCAGGAGGAGGCCCCCCACCATGAGCCCGCGGTGACGGAGCGCTTCAGGCTTCGGCATGACGCGTGCGCGGATCGATCACCAGGTAGGCGAGATCGACGACCAGGTTGCCGCCGACGTAGACGAGGGCGAACACGAGGACCGATCCCATCACCACGGGCAGGTCGCGCTGGCCCACGGCGGCCACGAGCAGCCGGCCGAGCCCCGGCCAGGCGAACACGGTCTCGGTGAGCGGCGCGCCCACGAGCAGATCGGCGAGCCCGATGCCGACGACCGTGACGACGGGAATGAGCGCGTTGCGGAGCGCGTGCTTCAGCATCACGCGCCATTCCGAGAGTCCCTTGGCGCGCGCGCTCTGCACGTAGTCCTGTCGCACGACCTCGAGCAGGCTGGAGCGGGTCATGCGCGCCACCGTCCCGGTGTGAAGGGCGCCCAGCGTGAGCGCCGGGAGCAGCAGATACTCGAGGCCGCCGTCGCCGTAACCGGAGACGGGGAGCCAGCCGAGCGTGACCGCGAACACGAGCGAGAGCATCATCCCGAGCCAGAACACCGGCGTCGAGATGCCGAGCACGGCGCCGGCCATCAGCGCGTGGTCGACGACGGAGCCGGGCCGGATGGCGGCGACGGCGCCCGCCGTCACGCCGAGCACGATCGAGACGAGGGTGGCGGCCAGGGCGAGACGGATCGTGGGGGGCAGCCGCTCCCCGATCACCTCGACGACCGGTCGCTCCTCGCGCCACGACGTCCCGAGATCGCCTCGCGCCAGCCGCGCCATCCACGCCGCGTACTGCACGGGCAGCGGACGATCGAGCGCGTACTCGCGCCGCGTGCGCTCCAGCGCCTCCGGATCCGCGCGCTGTCCCATGGCCGCGCGCGCAGGATCACCGAGGCCCAGCGCGTTGAGCAGGAAGACCAGCAGCGTGACCCCGAACAGGACGGGAACGAGCGCGAGGACACGACCGGCGAGCGGCCGGCCGAGGTCAGCGATCAAGCCAGACGTTTCGCAGAGGCACCGAGATCTCGGGCGCCGTGGACAGCGGCGAGCGCTCGAGTCCCTTGACGTAGGGCTTGATGAGGGCACGGCTCGAGTAGTGATAGAGCGGCACCCACACCGCGTCGTCGAGGATCATCTGTTCCGCCGCGGCGTAGCGCGCGTCGCGCGTGGCGCCCGCCGCCATGGCGTCCGCCTCGTCGAGGAGTGCGTCGACGCGCGGGTTGCGGTACCGCGACGTGTTGCCCGCCGCGCCGACATTACGGGAGTGGAACAGGACGGTGATAAAGTTTTCCGGATCCGGATAGTCCGCCACCCAGCCCTGGCGGAAGAATCCCGCCGTGCCGTCGTCGACGAGCTTGATGTGGGCGGCCCAGTCGAGGCGGCGGAGCTCCAGCGTGATCCCGATCTCCTTGAGCTGGGCCTGCAGCAGCTCGGCGATCCGCTGGTTGGCGTCGCTGGTGTTGAAGTGGTAGGCGATCCGCCCGAGCCCCTGCCCGTTCGGGAATCCCGCCTCGGCGAGCAGCTTGCGCGCCACGGCGCGATCGAACGTCAGGCGCTTGACCTCGTTCGAGGCGCCCGGGAGCGAGGGCGGAAGGATCCCCCGCGGCGGCGTGACACAGCCCTCGAGCAGCCGGTCCACGATCAGCGTGGGATCGATGGCGTGCGCGATCGCGCGTCGCACCCGCGCGTCGTTGAACGGCGCGCGCTCGACGTTGAAGCGCACGGCGTGGGTGCCGAGGGTCGACCAGATCGCGACGTCGCCCTTGAGGCGGGCGTCGGTCTGCACCGACCGGCATTGCCCGGTGGGAATGTCGGTCGCGTCGAGCTGGCCCGCGCGGTACTCGTTGAAGCGGGTGATCTCGGCGGGAATGACCCGGAACACGAGACGATCGAGGTGGGCCGGTCCGCGGAAGTGGTCCTTGAAGCGCTCGAGCGCGAGCTGATCGTCCCGCCGCCACGAGACGAAGCGGAAGGCGCCCGTGCCGACGGGATGGCTGGCGAACCCCGTCCCGCGCTTCTCCGTCTCCTCGCGCGGCACGATCGACGCGGCGTCGTAGGCCATGAGGTAGAGGAACGGCGCGAACGGTCGCTCCAGGCGGATCTCGACCGTCAGATCGTCGAGGAGACGGACGCCGGTCAGCTCCGTCGACCGGCCCGCGATGACGTCACGCGCGCCCGCGATCTTCTCGAACACCCACGGTCGCTTGCCGCGTGCCGCCCGCTCGAACGAGTACTTCACGTCCGCCGCACGGAGCTCGCGTCCGTTCTGGAATCGCACGCCGGGCCGCAGCTGGAACGTGTAGACCTTGCCGTCGGCCGAGACCGTCCAGCTGCGCGCCAGCGAGGGCGAGGGCTTGAGCGACGCGTCCAGCTCGACGAGCGCGTCGAAGATCTGGCGGAGCACGGACGCGGACGTGAGGTCCGTGGCCTGCGCGGGATCGAGCGTCGGCGGATCTGAGTTGAAGGCCAGCCGGAAGACGCCACCCGAACGCGGCGCGGGGGCTTGAGCCGCCACCGCGGAGACGAGCGCGGCGACGACGAGGCCGAGCGCCGCGACGAGTCGCGCTATCGCGACGCCCCGGCGACGTCGAGAAAGACGGTGTCGAGCCGGTGGAAGCCCGTCGGATGCAGGCGCAGACCGCGGACCTCGGGCCGCGCGACGCCCCACACGAGCCGGACGTAGACGGGAATCCACGGCAGCTCGTTGGCGAGAAGCGCCTGGGCGCGCTCGTACAGCTTCTGCCGTTCCACCCGGTACGAGAGCTGACTCGCCCGGGCCAGGAGCTCGTCGACGCGCGGGTTCCGGTAGAAGGAGAAGTTCAAGGCCCGCGGTCCTCGCGTCGCGGTCTCGCTCGTCGAGAGCGGAAACAGGATCAGGTGGGGATCGCCGGCGCCCACGACCGTCTCCGTCAGCGCCATGTCGTACTCGCCCGCCTGCAGCATGCCGCGGGCGCCGGTCGACGTGTCGACCCGCAGCGAGACCGGGATGTCGGCGGCGCCCAGCATCTGCTGGATCGCCTGGCCGACGCGCTGGGCGTCGACGGAGAACGTGTCGGAAGCGACGAGCATCGACGGCTTGAAGCCCTTCGGCCAGCCGCCCTCCACCAGCAGCTTGCGGACCTGCTCTCGCGAGCCGCCCAGCAGCGCTTCGGCGTCACGTCGGCCCCACGTCCCGGGCGGCAGGAACGACTGGAGCGGGATCGCGTCGCGGTCCAGGGCCTGCGCGAGTCCCGCCGCGTCGAGCGCGCCCGCCACCGCGCGGCGGAGCGCCCTTCGCTTGAACGGCTCGCGCTCCGTCTGGAGCGCGAGGTATCCGACGCGAAGTCCGGGCAGCGACAGCGCGCCCTCCGTGCGTCGGGGCGCGGTGGGGGGCAGCCAGATGTCGAGCGAGCGGGCGTCCATCTCCGCCTCGGCGTGGTCGTCGCCGGGCACGGCCAGGAAGACCAGGCGCTCGGAGCGCGGCATGCCGCGCCAGTGGCCAGCGAACGCTTCGAGGGCGAGGCGTCCGGGCGTGGCGTCGACGACGCGGAACGGTCCGCTTCCCACCAGGACAGACCGATCCGGCGTGTTGACCGAACGGGCGACGCCGAAGCCGGGATGGGCGAGCACCGTCAGCAGCGCGGCATAGGGCTGGACGAGCACGAACTCCACCGTGCGGGGCGAGGCGGCCCGCACCTCCTTCACCACGCCCGGCCGTCCCCGCAGGAAGGCCGGCCACACGAGCGCGGTCGTCGCGGCCTGCGGATCGAGATGCCGCTGAAAGCTCGCGACGACCTCGGCCGCCGTCACTGGCGCCCCATCGTGGAAGCGGGCGTTGTCGCGGAGAAAGAACGTCCAGGTGCGGCCGTCACGCGAGACGAACCAGCGTGTGGCGAGCGCGGGCTCGATGTCCGTCGTGCCCTCGCGGTAACTCACCAGCGTGTCGAAGACCTGGCGCGCGACCAGCGCGGGGGCACCGTCGAGCGCGCCGATCGGATCGAGCGACGTGGGCACGACCGCCACGCCGACGCGGACCTCGCGTCGCGCCGCCGGCGCCGTCGTCTGAGCGGAAGAATGGCCGTGCCCGACGGCAAAAACGGTCGTCGCAAGCACGACGAGGGCGATGACGAGCGGCCGCGCACGCTGTCCGAGGGGCGGCATAGGTTCCTTATACGTGGAACCCGACATGTCGACCACACGTTTCGTCAGCGACAACGACCGGCGTCTCCCACGAGAGGTACGAAACTTGCGTGCGAGGGGAAGCAAGGGATGGGAACGGGCAGACCCACACCGCCACGACGGAGAAATCGTCGCGTCGGTGCGCGCTGCAAACACGCGCAACCTTGACATAAGTTTTCAGCGCCGCCTATACTCGATCCGCAACGCACACACACTAATGCGCACGGCGAGTGAGGGGCCTAGAGAGAGAAGGGATGGGCTATGAAGGAGTTCGACAAGAAAGGTAGCCCGAGTCGAGAAGGTCTGTCGAAGTTCCTCCCCGCCTCAATGTCCGATGCCAGCAGTCGTCGCCGCCTCACGGAGTACGAGATTCAGGTGCAAGACCTCCAGGCGTACGTGCGATCGCTCGAGGCCGAGACAGTGCATCTGCGGAAGAAGCTCGAGGACAATCCCAAGGAATTCATGGTCCTGGAGAACAAGCTGCGGGAAGCCAACCGGCAGCTCGTCCAGGCCTTCAACCAGAACGAGAAGCTCGTGAACGCCCTCTACGAGGCGCGCGAGCAGATCACCTCGCTCAAGGAAGAGGTCGACAAGCTCTGTGCGCCGCCCTCGACGTACGGCGTGCACCTCTCCGTCAACGAGGACGGGACCGTCAACATCCTGTCCCAGAGTCGGAAGGTGAAGGTCAATCTGCACCCGTCCATCAAGGCGGACTCGCTCAAGCCCGGCCAGGAACTCGTCCTGAACGAGGGCCTGAACGTGGTCGAGGCGGCGGGCTACGAGGTGCAGGGTGACGTCGTGATCCTCAAGGAGCAGCTGGACGACGAGCGCGCCATCGTCACGCTCCGCGCCGACGAGGAGAAGGTCGCGATCATCGCCGACCCGCTCCGGACGCTGCGCCTGAAGGTCGGCGACCACTTCATGATGGACGCGAAGTCGGGCTACCTCCTGGAGCGGCTGCCCAAGAGCGACGTCGAAGACCTGTCCCTCGAGGAAGTGCCGGACGTCGCCTACGAGAGCATCGGTGGCCTGAGCGCACAGATCGACGCCATCAAGGACGCCGTCGAGCTGCCGTACCTCTACGCGGACTACTACAAGGAGCACAAGCTCACGCCGCCCAAGGGCGTCTTGCTCTATGGCCCTCCCGGCTGCGGCAAGACCATGATCGCGAAGGCCGTCGCCGCGAACCTCGCCCAGCAGATCTCCGAGAAGAAGGGCGAGAAGATCAAGGGCTTCTTCCTGAACATCAAGGGGCCCGAGCTCCTCAACAAGTACGTGGGCGAGACGGAGCGCAAGATCCGCGAGATCTTCGTGAAGGCCAAGGAGAAGGCCAACGAGGACGTCCCCGTCGTGGTGTTCTTCGACGAGATGGACGCGCTCTTCCGCACCCGCGGCACCGGCATCTCGTCCGACGTGGAGACGACCATCGTCCCGCAGCTCCTGGCCGAGATCGACGGTGTCGAGGGCCTGAAGAACGTCATCGTGATCGGCGCCTCGAACCGGCAGGACCTGATCGACCCCGCCATCCTGCGGCCGGGCCGGCTGGACGTGAAGATCAAGATCGAGCGCCCCGACCAGGAAGGCGCCGTCGACATCTTCAACAAGTACCTGACGCCCGAGATTCCGATCGCGGAGGCCGAGACGCGCGCCCACGGTGGCGACACCCAGGCCGCCGTCGACGCCATGATCAAGCAGACGGTGGAGGCGATGTACAGCCTCTCCGAGGAGAACCGCTTCCTCGAGGTCACCTACGCCAACGGCGACAAGGAGGTCCTGTACTTCAAGGATTTCTCGTCGGGCGCCATGATCGAGTCGATCGTGCGGCGGGCCAAGAAGTTCGCCCTCAAGCGCTACATCGGCAAGGGCGAGAAGGGCATCAGCCTGGACGACCTGATCCTCGCTGTCCGCGAGGAGTTCAAGGAGAACGAGGATCTGCCCAACACCACCAACCCCGACGACTGGGCGAAGATCGCGGGCAAGAAGGGTGAGCGGATCGTCTACGTGAAGCCGCTCATCAGCGAGCCGAAGGACAAGGCCCGGAGCGTCGACCGGGTGGTCAACACCGGCCAGTATCTGTAAGACAATAGGGGGCGGCACACCGCCCCCGCACGCACCCCCCGATTGCGGGAGCGCGCAGTCGGGGGGTTCGTTTCTACGGTTAGCCACGAAGAGAGGCCCGCATGGCAATTCCGAAAGTGATGGGCATCGAGACCGAGTTCGGGATCACGGTCAAGAATCAGCCGGACTTCAACCCGATCCTGTCCTCGCTGCTCCTCATCAACTCCTACGAGACGTATCGCTCGTCCCGGGTGCGGTGGGACTACGAGGCAGAGAGTCCGCTGCGCGACGCGCGCGGCTTCGAGTACATGGAGGAGAAGGAGGTCGCGTCGAAGGAAGAGTCGCGCCTCATCAACCT
>JBKPPN010000503.1:0-5126 GCA_046733575.1 Candidatus Methylomirabilota bacterium
CTCCCGAGAGGACGTCCTTGACCTTCTCCGCGCCGGGCGGGAAGAACGCACGGTTCGGCGTGAGCTCGAGGACGACGTTCAGCGTCTGCCCGAAGGGCGAGAGCCGCGCGCCGGGCCCCGTCATGTCGATGAGGCGATCGCGGAAGACCGTCGATTCGCCGGGCACCGGTGGTGTGCTCTCGACCACGGCCACGCCGGCGAGTCGATGCGTCCGGCCGTCGCCCACCGTCACCGACGGCGAGACGAAGCCGGGAAAGACGCCGCCGAGGCCGCGCACCTTCCAGCGCGGCTCGACCACGTCGATCACGTTGATGACGCGCACGGACTCGCCCGGCTTGACGACGCTCACCCGCGCGTCGGTGAAGTGCGAGTCGTCCTCGAGCGCGAGCGCGCGCAGCTCCTCCGGGTCGATCGTCAGCACGCCGCCATCGACGGACGTCCTTCCGTCGAGCCGCACGTCGCGCACGGGAACCGAGCCCACCTCGAGCCGCATCGTCGATCCTCCTTGGGCCCTCATCCTACTCCGCGCAGACGCGGATCGAGGGCTCGACGGAGGGCGTCGCCCGTGAGGTTCGCGCCGAGCACCGTCAGGACGATGGCGAGACCGGGAAAGGCGGCCAGCCACCACGCGTTCGACACGTACGCCCGCCCCTCGCTCACCATGCTCCCCCAGCTCGGCGTGGGCGGCTGCACGCCGAGGCCCAGGAAGGACAGCGACGACTCGACCACGATCAGCTCCGCGAGCTGGAAGCTCGACACCACGATCGAGGGCCCGATCACGTTCGGCGCGATGTGCCGGAAGAGAATCCGCGCCGCGCCCCCGCCCACCGCGCGCGCCGCCATCACGAACTCGCGCTCCCGCGCGCTCAGGGTCACGACGCGCACGAGCCGCGCGTAGACGACCCAGCTCCGCAGCACGAGCACGATCACGAGGTTCGTCAGCGAGGGGCGCAGCAGCGCCATGGCCGCTATGGCCAGGAGCAGGTACGGGAAGGAGAGCTGGATGTCGGCAATCCGCATGAGGAGCGCGTCGACCCACGATCCCGCGTAGCCGGAGACGAGCCCCAGCAGGATCCCGAGCATCGCCGCGACCAGCATGGCCCCGCCCGCGACGGCGAGCGACGTGCGGGCGCCGTGGAGGACGCGACTCAGCACGTCGCGGCCGAGCGGATCGGTGCCGAGCGGATGGGCCCACGAGCCGCCGTGGTGCCACGCCGGCGGCGCCAGTCGGTGAAGGAGATCGAGCGCGGCGAGATCGTGCGGGGCCAGCGCCGGCGCGAGGACGGCCACGACGACGACCGCGACCAGCACCACGCCGCCCGCGCCGAGCGCACGCCAGCGCTTCACGCCGCGGCTCGACGCAGGCGCGGATCCAGGTAGCCGTACACGAGATCGAGCGCCATGTTGATGGCGATGAACCCCGCGGCGACCACCTCCACCACGGCGAGGACGACCGGATAGTCCTTGCGCAGGATGGCGTCGAACACGAGCGTCCCCACCCCGGGCCACGCGAACACGGTCTCCGTGATGACCGCGCCGCCCAGCAGCGTGCCGATCTGCAGACCGATCAGCGTGACGATCGGCAGGAGCGCGTTGCCGAGCGCGTGACGGACGGTGACGCCCCGCTCGGAGAGTCCCTTCGCGCGCGCGGTGCGCACGTAGTCCTGCGCCATCGACTCCAGCATCTCGGAGCGCGTGATGCGCGCGAGCAGCGCGGCGAGCCACAGCGCGACGGCGATGGTCGGCATCACGAGCTGGGCCCACGTGCCGCGGCCCGACACGGGCAGCCAGCGCAGATCCACCGCGAACACGCGGATCATCAGCAGGCCGAGCCAGAACGTCGGCACGGACTGACCGAGCAGCACCACGCTCATGACCGAACGATCGCCCCAGGTGCCCGGCCGCGTCGCCGCGACGATGCCGGCGGGAATCCCGACGACGATCGCGAGCGCGATGGCGGCGCCCGCCAGCTCGAGCGTGGCGGGCAATCGTTCCAGCACGACCTCGAGGGCGGGACGATCGAACGCGAAGGACCGGCCGAAGTCGCCGCGCGCGACGTGGCCGAGGTAGCGCGCGTACTGGACCGCCAGCGGCTGGTCGAGACCGTACATCCGCCGGAAGGCCGCGCGCTGCGACTCGCCGGCCTCCGGGCTGAGGAGGATGAAGGCGGGATCACCGGAGAGCGAGACGAGCAGGAAGGCCACCGCGGTGACGCCGACCAAGGCGAGCGCGGCCTGAGCGACGCGGCCGGCGACGTGGCCTCGCACGGCGTCAGTCAGCCGGCGAGGCGCTGCCGGACGCGCGGCGCGACGGCGATGTCCGGGACGCGCGGAGCGCGCTCAGCGCGCGGCGGGGATGTAGTAGTAGACGTAGCCCTTGCTGCCGCGTCCGGCCCAGTAGCGCCAGGGCAGGTCGCGACGCTTGGCGATCGCCTCGTCCTGGTAGTGGATGTAGAGCCACAGCGCCTCGTCGTGCGCGAAGCGCGACAGATCGGTCCAGATCTTTCCCCGCCTCGTTCGGTCGACCTCGCTGGAGCCCGCCGTCACCATCTGGGCGAGCTTGGCCTCGAGCTCCGGCGTGAAGATCTTGGGACGGAAGAACCACTTCGCCATGACGTCCGATTCCGCCGTCGTGCCCCACTGCCCTGCCGTGACGCCGTCGAACGTCCCGGCCTGCAGGTCCTTCTGGATCTTGGCCCGCTCGGTCGGGACGAGTCGGACGCGCACGCCTGCCTGTCCGAGCATGGCCGACGCCGCCTCGGCGATCTCCTTGTCGGCCAGGAAGACGCCCGTCGAGACGTTCCAGGTGAGGTCGAAGCCGGACGGATAGCCCGCCTCGGCGAGGAGCTTCCTGGCGCCCGCGACGTCGTAGGGGAACGGCTTGATGTCCGGATCGTAGCCGAGCCAACCCGGGATGAACGGCTGGCCCGTCGGCTTGCCGTAGCCCTGCAGCAGCGTCTTGACGATCGTGTCGCGGTCGACGGCCAGATTGAGGGCGCGCCGCACGCGGACGTCGCCGAGGGGCTTCTGCAGCGTGTTGAACGGGTACGCGATCACGCGCACGGCAGGAACCGTGACAATCGCCGTGTCGCCGGAGTTGAGCTCCTTCAGCTGGGCCACCGGCGGCCCGGTGATGATGTCGACGCCGCCCGCCTTGAGCTCGGCCGCGCGCGTGCTGGGATCCGGGATGAAGCGGAAGGTCAGCCGCTTCGGCGTCGGCGCGCCGCCCCAGTAGTCGGGATTGGCCTCGAGCGTGATGTGCTGACCCCGCTTCCATTCGACGAACCGGTACGGCCCCGTCCCGATCGGCTGGGCCGTGCTGAAGACGTCCGCCCCGACCTTCTCGTAGTGCGCGCGCGGCACGATGTGGATGCGCGAGATGTTCGTGAGGAGCGGCGGAAACGGCGTCTTCGTCACGAGCTCCACCGTGTAGGGATCGATGACGCGGACGCTCTCCGTCGGCCCTAGGTACGAGTTCTGCGTGCTGCCCGTGTTGGCGAGGTTGACGTCGAAGGTGAACTTGACGTCCTCCGCGGTGAGGGGCTGGCCGTTGTGGAACTTCACGCCGCGGCGCAGGTGGAACCGCCACGTGTTCGGATTGGGGTTCTCCCAGCGCTCCGCCAGCATGGGCTTGAGGGCGAGCAGGTCCGTGCCGGTGACGTCGACGAGGGCGTCGAACATCTGGATCTGGACGTAGTCGGAGACGGCAGCCAGCGCGCCCTTGTTGGCGGGATTGAGCGTGAACGGCTCCTCGCCGAAGGCGATGACCCACGCGTCCTTGGCCATCGCAGGCGCGACGAGGACGAGCGCGGCGAGAACGACGACGAGGGTGACGGCAAGCTTCCTGGACATGCGCCCTCCTTGGGCGAAGGTCCCGAAAGCCTACACCACTTCCCCCGTCGTGACGGAAGGCGCGTCAGGTGATGGCGCGGCCGGCATGTCGACGCGTGGCGCGTCATCGATCCGGATCTCCGCCCAGCCCGTCCGCTCGAGTTCGTCCGCGATGCTGCGGGTGCGCCGCTCGGATGCGCGTCGCTCGACGTCGGGGACGGGTCCGGCCCGCCGGCGTTCGCCGGCGCGCCGATCGAAGATCACCTCGACGGTGGCGGTTTGCAGCGTGGCCCGGAGATGGCTGTACAGCGCCGGATTTTCCCGCGACACGATGTACAGGACTCGCGCCAAGCCCTCTCCTCGGCGCGCAATGTAACAGACCGTGTCGCGCGGGCACACAACGATTTTGTGTCGAATCCGACATCGAGCCGCATTTCGGTCTTGACGAGCCGCGCGGTCGACCCTAGAGTTCCCTCCCGTCGGCGCGCGATTCAGCTGTCCGGTCGCCCCCGATCCGACGTGTGTGCGCCGACACCACCGCAGCCTGGCCGGTCGCGAACATGGGAGCGCAGCGATGCTGAACCAGTACGACCGACCACGAGCCGATCGCCGCGCACCCAACGGCAAGATCACGGTCCTCGTGGCGAGCGCAGTGACGGAGAAGCGGCGCCGCTGGGAGCTCCGTCTGCAGGACGCGTACGCCATCTGCGAGGTCACCGAGCGCCGCGCGCTCGAGCAGATCATGCGTCACCTGAAGCCTCACGTGCTGCTCCTGGACCTGTGCCTGCCCGGGCTGGCCGGCACGCGTCACATCGTGCGCATCCAGCGGCTCAGCCCGCGCACGAAGATCATCGCGCTCGCGCCGCGCACCGACGACCGCGAGGGCGTCGCCGCGCTCGAAGCCGGAGTCAAGGGCTACTACACGCGCGACATCGATCCGGGACAGCTCCGGAAGGCGGTCGAGGGTGTCGAGGCCGGCGAGATCTGGATCCAGCGCCGTCTCGTGACGGCCTTGCTGGAGACCCTCCGCTCGCTGAAGCAGCCGCTGCGCCGCCACACGGCTCGGGGTGCGTCACGCCTTCAGGCCCTCACACCCCGCGAGTACCAGGTCGCCGAGCTCATCACCGCGGGCGCTCGGAACAAAGAGATCGCCCGGCAGCTCAACATCACGGAGCGGACCGTGAAGGCCCACCTCACCGAGCTGTTCAGGAATCTCAACGTGTCGGACCGCCTTCAGCTGGCGGTGGCGTTGAATCGCGAGGGTCTGCGGCCCTCCGTCATCACGGTGCACCGGCC
>JBKPPN010000504.1:0-6955 GCA_046733575.1 Candidatus Methylomirabilota bacterium
GGATCTCCGCCGCGCCGGCCCCGTACCGTCCTGCGCTCACGTGGAGAAACCGCCGCCCCGGCACGCGCTCGGCGAGCTTGAGAATGATGTCGATCGTCCCGGGGGGCGCCACCGCGCGGTAGTCGTCGATGCGGATCATGACGTCGTGTCGCTCTCGAGCGCCTCGTCGACCAGGCCCAGGATGCGGGCGCGCACGCGTTCCAGGCTCGTCATGTAGGCGTCGATGCGGGCGATGCGGTCGGCGAGGCTCGGCAGACAGAGCGACGAGCGGATCCACTCGGAGAAATCATCGGAGCGACGGCCGAGCCGCGCGCGCGCCTCGATCATGTGGAAGTAGATCGCGCTGGTGTCGACGTCGGCCAGGGCGTTGCGGAACTCGGCCAGGCTGGTGACCCCCGGGCCGAGCGCGACCTGCACGACGTCGGACTGCTGGAAGTAGAACGGCTCGCCGAACTCGATGCGCGGCACCGAGCTCAGATGCGTGAGGTGGTCGTTGATGACCGTGACGAGCTCCTCGCGCAAGCGGTCCAGCGAATCGAACTCGAAGGGATTCACCACGGCCAGCCGCTCGGCGAGCACCTGGTCGCGCACCTGCATGGCCACCCACGCGGCGAAGTCGTTGCCGTACGCGGTGGTCATCGGCCCGTGCCGCAGGAAGTAGCCGTAAGTGTGGAAGAGCACCGAGGCGGCGGGCACGTCCTCCAGGCGATCCATGAGCTCGCGCTCGTCCTGGGCGCGGAGGTTCAGGCTCTGGCGCAGCTCCACGCATCCCGTGAACACGAACGACGCCGTCGGCGTGCTCACGCGGCGCGCTCCAGGAGCGCCACCGGGAAGCTGGTGAAGATCGTGTGCGCGCTCAGGCGCGGGCCTCGCTCGCCGTCCTCCGCCGTCACGGTCTCGTCGGTGAAGACGTTGCGGAAGCGCATGCCGGCCGTGACGCCGGCGTCGGGGGGCAGCGTGACGACCGTGTCGGCCCAGAATTCCGCGCCGAGCGGCGGGCCGTCGCCGCCCCGGCGCGCCAGCAGTCGCGGAACGACGGTGAGGGCGACGTCGCGGGGCGGCGTGGCGCCGTCGCCCGCCGTCCGCGCGAAGGCACAGACGTGCTCGGCGTAGCGGCCGTCGGTCTCGAGCGCGTGATAGGCGCCGTCACGGAACAGCGCGGCGTGCGCGCGACGGAAGTGCAGGGCCTGGCGCGTGACGAAGAGCTTCACCCGTCCGTCGCCCGGCGTGGCGGCCAGATCACGCGCCAGACCGGCCAGGTTGGCCGATGCGCGGATCTCCCCCGTGAGCTTGCCGAGCAGGTGCTGCCGGAGGGCGAAGTTCACGGGCCGACGGTTGTCGGGATCGACCAGCGTGCCGTCCCAGAGCTCCGTGCCCTGGTAGAAGTCGGGGACGCCCGGCGCGGTGATCTTGATCAGGGTCTGGGCGAGGGAGTTGAACGCGCCGAAGTGCGCGACGGTGGCCTGGAACGCGCGGAGATCGCGCAGGAACTCCCGGGAACGCTTCGGGTCGAGGATCGCCTCCGCAAATGCGGCCAGCGCGGCGTCGTACCGGCTGCTCGGGTTGATCCAGCTCGTGCGGAGCTTCGCCTCGTGGGCGGCCTTGAGGACGTAGGCCGTGAAGCGCTCGACGTCGATGGGCCACGCGCCCACCAGCGTCTGGTACATCATCAGCTCCTCGTTGCCCTCGGGGACCGGGAGCCCGTCGACGACGGTGTGGTGGCGCCGGTTGAGTCGCTGCCATCGCGAGAAGCGGCGTCGCCACTCGCGCGGGATCTCGGCGATCACGTTGATCCGCGCGCGCACGTCCTCCCCGCGCTTGGTGTCGTGCGTGGCGGTGGCGGAGAGGCCGTGCGGACATCGCTCCGCGCGCCCCGCCATCGCGGCGTGGAACTCGGCCAGCGAGGTCCCGAAACGACCGGGATCGCCGCCGACCTCGTTGAGGGACACCAGGCGCGTGTACCGGTAGAGCGCGGTGTCCTCGTAGCCCTTGGCCGTCACCGGTCCGGTGATCTGCTGGAAGCGCATCACCCAGTCCGTGCGCTCGTGGCGATCCTCGTCGGTGGCCCAGGCCGGCATGCGCAGCATCAAGAGGTCCTGCAGCCAGTCGTACGTCGCGGTGGCCAGCGACGGCGTGCGCCGCTGCGCGCTGGCGATGGCGCGTGCGATGAACTCGCGATCGCGCGCGCTGGCCGCCTCGCTCCCCTCGCCCAGGTACGTGCGATAGACGGGGAAATACGCCACGGTCTCGATGAGGGCCTGGGTGAGGCTCTGCAGCGTGAAGTCACGCGACGAGCGGTGCCGCTCGGAGATCCGGTTCAGCCGGTGGCCCAGCATGCCGATCTCCGAGGCCATCGAGGTCTCCATCACCAGACGCTTGGACTCGTAGACGACCTCCGCGAACACCGGTCGCCGACCCAGCAGGCGCGCATAGATGTCTTCCATGGCGCGGGCCTGCAGGCGATCGACGAAGATGCCGTTGACCAGGTTGGTGAACTCGTAGCCCGTCGTGCCGGAGACGGCCCAGGTGTCGGGGAGGCGCTCGGCCGTGGCCAGGATCTTCTCGGCCACGATGTAGAAGTCGCCGCCGCACGCGTCCTGGAGCCGGCGGAAGTACTCGCTCGGCGCATAGAGTCCGTCCGGATGATCGATGCGCAGTCCCGTGACGATGCCGTCGCGGACCAGGCGCACCACGAGGCGGTGGGCCTCGGCGAAGACGTCGGGATCCTCCATGCGGATGGCGGCGAGGTCGTTGATGTCGAAGAAGCGCCGGTAGTTGATCTCGTGCCCGGCCACCCGCCAGAACGCGAGCCGGTAGGACTGGTCCATCAGGAGTCCGTCGAGCAGATCGAAGCTCTGCGACTCTCCCGGCGTGCCGTTGAAGAGGCGCACGTTCTCGGCGAGGAACGCCGCGATGGCGGGCGAGCGCGCGAGGAGGTCGCCGAGGCGACGCTCGCCCGCCTCGATGTCCGGGCGGCCGAGCGTCAGCCGTCCCACGTCCGCATTCGGGCGCGGCGGGATGGTGACGAACCACGTCGTGATCGACTTGAGCTCGACCAGATCGGGATCGTCGCCGCCGAGCTGATCCTGGAGCTCCTCGATGCGATGACGCAGCAGCCGTGCGTACGAGCGCGGCGCGAGCGGCAGCGCGGTCTCGTAGTAGCGGACGGTCAGCACACCCGCCGGGCTCAGCTCGAGCACGAGCTGACCGGACTCCAGCACGGCGCCGTACTGATCGCCGAGGATCGGGAGCAGCACCTTGCCCGCCAGCTCCCGCTTCACCGGGTTCCAGTCGATGTCGAACACCGACGCGAAGCGTGAGTTCTCGCCGTTCTGCAGCACGTCGCGCCACCAGGCGTTCCGCGCGTGGGCGATACCCATGTGATTCGGCACGATGTCGATCAGCAGCCCCATGTCGTGCGCGCGCAGCGCCTCGGCGAAGCGCGCGAAGGCGGCCTCGCCGCCGAGCTCGTCCCGGATCTTGTTGTGGTCGGAGACGTCGTAGCCGTGCGATCCCGTCGTGCTCGTGTCGAAGAACGGCGAGGTGTAGCAATCGCTGATGCCGAGCGCTTCCAGGTACGGGACGAGGGCGGCGGCGTCGTCGAAGGTGAGGGCGGGACAGAGCTGGAGCCGGTACGTCGCGACGGGCACGCGGCTCATCGCCGTACCCCGGGCGACAGATCGAAGCGGAGCGCGGTCGCGAGCGGCGCCAGGGCGGCGTGGGCGTCGGGACGGGCGCGCCAGAGATCGAAGAACTGGTTCTGCGCGGCCCAGCGACCGCAGCCGACGCCGAGCCGACTGGCCGTCTCGATCAGATTCACGGCGTCGGTGACGCGCTCGGGCGACGGCTCGCGCTCCACCGCGGAGATGGCCAGCCGGACGGCGTCGCGCATGGCGGGCCGGCCCGCGTTCAGCTCGACGGCGAGGCCGAGCCCGCGCGCCTCGTCCACGAGCTCGAACACCCGGTCCGGGATCGTGCCGAGCGAGACCACCCGGTCGAGCTCCTTCACGATCTCCCGCTCGAGCACGTGCCGCGCCGTGATGGCGAGGATGTCCGGGATGGGCGCCTCCGCGCCCCGCAGGTAGCCGATGACCTTCCGCGTCTCGTCCCAGATCCGCGCGTACGTCTGCTCGTGCTTCTCCAGCACCGCATCGAGCACGCTGGCCAGCACGCGGCGCCGCTCCTCGAGGAACAGGTGCGTCAGCGAGTAGAGCTCGCGGGGGAAGTACTCGTCGAGCCCGTGCACCATGTCGGCGAGGCTGAGCCGCGCGTACCGGCGCAGCAGGTCTTCCTTCATGGCCTCGTAGGTCGGACGGTCTTCCCACGCGCGCACGCCGCAGGAGAAGTCGTGGCCGCCGAAGTGGAGCACGGCGTACATCGCTTCCCGCGTGTCCCCGGTGATCTCCGACCGCACGCGGACGTGCGCGATGCGCGCCTGCGTGGCGTCGTACGACTCACCCGCCTCGTCGAGCCGCTCGACGAGGAAGGCATAGATGCGCGCGTCGTCGGGATGCGGCTCGAAGATCCCGCTGATCGCGTAGTGGGCGATGACGCGGCGGAGGTCGACGACGGCGGGACTCACGAGGCGCCGGTACACGGTCGCGCCGTCCCTGTACTCGCGGACGTTGCTGGGCGCGGCCTCGAGACGACGGACGAACTCCGCCTCGAGCGCGCCGCCACCGAGGTCGCGCATGTACTGGAGCGCGATGGCGGCGTAGCGCAGGATCTGGACGGGCTCGATCCCCGAGATCTCGTCGAAGAACCAGCCGCACGAGGTGAACATCAGCATCCGGTTGCGCTGGAGCTCGAGGAGGCGACGCGCCTCGACCTCCGCCGCCGCGTCGAGACGCGCGTGACGGTGGCGTTCGAGGAAGGCCGCGAGGCGATCGGGGTCTCGGTCGAGGACGATGTCGATGTAGGCGTCCCGCGCCGCCCACGGGTCCTTGAGCAGCGTCGACGCCCGCGTCTCGTAGAAGACGTCGATCTGTTCGCGCAGCCAGTCGAGCGCGTCGCGCAGGGGCGCCCGCCACCGCTGCTGCCAGTCCGGGCGCACCCGACATCCGCAGTCGGCGCGCCAGCGCTCGACGCCGTGCGCGCAGCTCCACGACGTGGCGTTCTTGATCTGCACCTCGTCGACGGGCGGATGCGCGGCCAGGAACGCGCCGTAGTTGGTCAGCTCGGCCAGTCCCTCGCGCTCGACCTGCGCGACGGCCGCCGCCAGCGCCATCTCTCCGAAGCGCTTGTGGTGTCCGTACGACTCCCCGTCGGTGGCGACGTGGACGAGCTGCGCGCCGGCGCGGTCGGCCACGAAGGCGCCCTTGAGGCGCCCCACGAGGTGCTCGCCGCGCTCGAGGAGGTCCTCGAAGGCGATGGCGCGCGAGACGGGCCCGTCGTAGAAGAAGAGCGCCATCTCGAGACCGCGCGGACCGCGCCACCGGTACGCCCGCCGCGGATCGATGCCGTCGCCGACCTCGTGCCACGCCTTGTCGTCGTCGGAGCCGAGCGGACGCACGCGCCACGCCTGGTGCGGCGCCAGGATGGTGAACGCGATGCCGGCGTCGGCGAGCACCTCCAGCGTCTCGTCGTCGACGGCCGTCTCGGGCAGCCACATGCCTTCCGGGTCGCGACCGAAGCGGGCCCGGAAGTCCTCGATGCCCCAGCGCACCTGCGTGACTTTGTCACGCTGCGAGGCCAGGGGCATGATCATGTGGTTGTAGACCTGCGCGATGGCGTTGCCGTGACCGCGCGCCTTCACGCTGGCCCGGTCGGCGTCCAGGATGCGCTCGTAGACGTTGGACGCGTGGCGCGCCAGCCACGCCATCAGCGTGGGCCCCACGTTGAACGAGATCTTCTCGTAGTTGTTGACGATGTCGAGGATGCGGTTGGCGTGACTCACGCGCCGGGCCGCCGTGTTCGGCGCGTAGCACTCCGCGGTGATCCGCTCGTTCCAGTCGTGGTGCGGCGCCGCGGAGTCCTGCACCTCGACCGCTTCCAGCCACGGGTTCTCGCGCGGGGGCTGGTAGAAGTGCCCGTGAATCACCACCGCCCGCGCGCTGGCCATCAGAAGTCCTCGACGCCCGACAGGAACTCCCGGCGCCCCCCGCGCGGCACCACGACGAGGCCGGAAGGATCCACGTGATGCTTGCGGCGATCGGCGGCGGGGTCCAGGCCGATCTCGGCGTCGGCGGGAATGATGTTGAAGCGGTCCACGATGGCGCGACGCACGTGGGCGCCCTTGCCCACGGTGGTGTGGTCCATGATGATGGAGTCCTCGATCACCGCACCCTCGTTCACCCACACGCTGCGCCCGAGGATCGAGTTGCGGATCGTCGCGCGCTTGACGAGGGACCCCTCGCCGATCTGGGCGTTGTCGACGTCGCCGCCGATGAAGCGCACGGGCGGGCCGGAGTAGGCCCCGGTGCGGATGGGCCAGTAGTCGTTGTCGAGATCGAAGCGCGGCGCCTCGCCGAGCAGGTCCATGTGCGCGTCCCAGTAGCTCTGGATCGTGCCGACGTCGCGCCAGTACGCCTGCTCCTCGTACGGCTTCACCCCGGGGACCTCGTTCTCCTGGAAGTCGTACGCGAAGACACGGCCGCCCGGCACTAGTTCGGGAATGATCGACCGCCCGAAGTCGTGATCGGTCGAGCGCCGGGCGTCGGTGAGGAGCGCCTCCACCAGCGCTGGTCGCGAGAAGATGTAGTTGCCCATCGAGACGTACGACCGGGACGGATCCGACGGCATCGCGGGCGGATCGGCGGGCTTCTCGTCGAAGCGCACCACGCGGCCCGTCCCGTCCACGGCGAGCACGCCGAACGCGCTGGCCTCCGCCCGCGGCACCGGACGGGCCGCCACGGTCACCTCGGCGCCCGTCGCCTGATGGAACGCGATCATCTGCGTGATGTCCATCCGGTAGACGTGGTCCGAGCCGAAGATGGCGACGATGTCGGGATTGAGG
>JBKPPN010000505.1:0-7324 GCA_046733575.1 Candidatus Methylomirabilota bacterium
CGCCTGACCGCTCGCGACGGGCGCTTCAGCGACTCTCGACGACGAAGGGCTGGAAGCCGCGATCCTTCAGGCTGCGCAGCGTCGCGGTGGCCGCGGCGCGGTCGGAGAAGGGGCCGAGGCGCAGCCGGAGGAGCGAGTCGGCGGCGGTCGCGATCGTCACCGCGGCGGAGCCGAGCTGGGCGATCACGCGGCTCGCGGTGATCTCGTCGCGGAACGCACCGATCTGGACCCAGTAGGCGGGGCCGGCCTTGCGCTGGGTCGCGACGGCCTGCGCCGTGGCGGTCGTCAGCCTGATCGGCGCGATGACCGTCGTCGTGGCTCGCTTGGCGGCCGTAACGGCGGCGCGCGCGCCGCTCGGCGTGACACGCTCCGGGTCGGCGGGGCGGGTCTCGACCCAGACGCGCTCGAGCGCGATGGCCCGCTCGAACGCGACCGCGGTCGACGCCGGCGTCGCGGACGCCGCGACGCCGCGCGGATGCTCGAACGCCTCCGCGATCTGCGGCGGCGACGAGCCGGCCTCGCCCGCCGCGATGGCGCCCGGCGTGTACCGCTCGCGCAGCGCCGCCATCGTCTCGGCATACGACGAGCGGCGCAGCACGCGCGCGAACTGCGCGCGGTAGCTCTCCACGATGCTGACGCCGTCGACCGCGACGTCGCGCACGGCCCAGCGGTTCTCGGCGCGCGCCATGCGGTACTGGAACGGGATCGAGCCCGCGCGGGACTCGACCGTCGTCTCCACGACCGCCGTGTCAGCGGTGACGGTCTCGTCCAGGTAATTCACGCGGATGGCGTCCTCGCTGTTGAGCCGCGCGATCACGTGTGAGAGATACGCGCGCTCCATCACGTCCGCGAAGAGCCGCACGAACTCGTCCTGCTCGGCGGGCGTGCGCAGGTCCCACTCGCGGCCCAGCACGCGGCTGGCCGCCTGGCGGACGTCGAAGGCGCGGTGGATCAGCTGGCGCGCGGCCGCGATCCCGGCTTCGGGATCCTGACGCTCGATCGCCGCCATGATGATGCGACGGCCTTCCGCGAAGAATGCGCGGAGCGCGTCGGTGGCCTCGCCAGCGGCCGCAGAGCCGGCCTCGCCCAGGACCGAGACGCCGAGCGCGACGACACCGGCGAGGGAGCGCAACCGCATGTGGCCACCATACGACCCCACGCAGTTATTTCCGGAATTTTCCCGGGATCGTTCGCCATGGGGGGAAACCCCCAGCCCCCGCGCTCGGCGGCGGCCTTGGATTACGTGGGCGAGGCCTCTCCCTTGCGGATCGCCGCGATCTTGCGGTCGCGCTCGCCGTTCAGCCGCTCGGTGTCGCGACGGAGGTTGGCGTGGAGCGTCTCGATCTCCTCGTGACTCTGGGCCTTGCGCAGGGCGGCCTGGTGGAGGATCTCGACCTCTGCGGTCTTCGACTTGTAGAAGCTCCGGACCTCGGCGATGGCCGTCTTCTGCTCGTCGGTCAGGGGCCGGTCGTCCTCCCCCGCCTCCTGGTCCTTCTTGCGGAGCCGCTCCATGGCGAGCTCGTACGCGCTCTTCGGGCCGTCGTCAGCCATGCCGTGAGTCTAGCGCCGATCGGAGCTCGCGCCGGCGTCTCGGAAGCGCGGGATCACCTCGTCGCCGAAGCGGTGCATCGACGCCCTGATCCGCTCGTGCGCGAGGTAGCCGAAGCTCATCTGGCACAGGACGTGGTGGGCGCCCGCGCTGCGCAGCTCGTCCACCTGCTCCGCGACGCGCTTGGCCGTGCCGTACAGCGTGCCGTTGGCGAACGAGTAGCGGAGGGCGTCGTCGTCCGACACGCGCGCGTCCGTGAACGGGTTCAGGTACGTGGGATCGATCTCGAAGTCCGCCGGGTTGTACGCGTCGCGCACGTGCAGCATGTGGCGACGCGTGGCGAGGATCGTGGCCGAAAGGGTGTCCTCGGCCTCGGCGTCGCTTTCGCCGACGTAGACGTGACGCCACACTGCGGCGTCGCGCAGGAGCCGCGTGCGCACGGCGTCGGGATGGCCGCCTTCCTCCAGACCGGCGGCGTAGAGGGCCAGTCGCTCGCGCACGCGCGCGAGGGGAAACCGCGTCGTCATGATCGGCACGCCGAGGCGTCCACACTCCGTGAACGAGGCGGGCGCCACCGCGCTCCGCCAGATCGGCGGGTGCGGCTGCTGATACACGCGCGGCCGCAGCGCGGGCAGGCTCACCTGGTAGTACTTGCCGCTGAACGTGAACGGCTCCTCGGTCCAGATGCGGGTCAGGATCTCGAACGCCTCGGCGCCACGGGCGCGGCTGTCGTCGCTGCGCAGCCCGTAGCCGACGAACTCGTACTCGTTGTAGAGCGTCCCGCGTCCCACGCCGACGTCCAGGCGGCCGCGACTCAGGTTGTCGAGAAGCGCGAGCTGCACGGCGAGACGCACGGGATGGCGCAGCGCAAGCTGGATCACCGCGAAGCCGATGCGCACGCGGGACGTCCGCACGGCCAGCGCGCTCGCGAACGGGATGGGGTCGCAGTACACCGCCTCGCCCGTGAAGTTGTGCTCGGTCAACCACACGCCGTCGAAGCCGACGGACTCCGCGAAGCAGGCCTGCGTGAGCTGCTCGTCGATGGCGAGGTGATCCTGCTCGGGGGACGGGGAATGGGCGAGCGTCAGCCAGCCGAAGCGCATGCCAGGACCCTAGCACGGCGGCGTTCGCCGTGTGTATCCGCCGCGGGACTTTCACGTCGCGCCAGGGGTCGCCATGACGGTGAGGGAGCCACGAGCCGTGCGCCGACAACGCCATACTCGGTCCGGAGGCCTTGAGCACCATGGCCGTCGACGTCGCACAGATCTTCGCCTGACGCCCGGCGGCGGCGCCGGGCGCGCGGTCAGCGTTCCGCGCGGTGGTCGGCGACGAGGCGGCCGTCCTTGAAGACGAGCTCCAGCGCGCGGACGTTGCCGATGTCCTCCAGCGGGTTGTCGCGGACGACGATGAGGTCGGCGAGCTTGCCCGTCTCGACCGTGCCGAGCTGATCCCCGACGCCCGACACCTCGGCGGCGTGCCGTGTCGCCGCGCGGAGGGTCTGCTCCGGCGTGGCGCCGCTCTTCACCCAGAGACCGAGCTCGAGCAGCGCCCCGTCGCGCACGGGTCGGACGTCCGAGCCGCAGGCCATCTTGATGCCCGCCGCGAGCGCACGGCGAAACCACGCGCGATGCTCGTCGACGGCGTCCTCCGCGCGCCTGATCAGGTCCGGGGTAAGCGCGCGCTGTGCGACCCACGCCTTCTCCCAGGGCGTGCTCGCCTGCGCGGGCGTGAGGTGCGTGATGCCCAGCGTGGGCACGTACCAGGCGTCGCGCTCGCGAAACAGGGCCAGGCACTCGTCGTCCATGACGTAGCCGTGCTCGACGGAGTGCGCGCCGAGCCGGACCGCGGTCTTCACCGCGGCCGGGCTCGCCGCGTGCGCCATCACCTTGAAGCCGCGCTGGTGACAGATCGCGAACGCGGCCTCGATCTCGTGGGGCGTGAAGAACGTGTCGGTGTGACGGTCCCACGCCGGCCCCATGATGCCGCCGGTGAGGTTGAGCTTGATGTGATCGACGCCCGCCTGGATGTGCTCGCGGATGATGCGCACGAATCCGTCGGCGCCGTCGCATGGCAGCGCGAAGCCGGTGCCGAGCGCGTGTCCCCCCGTGGTGGTGAGAAACCACCCGCACGTGAAGAGCCGCGGGCCGACGTGCTGACCGCCGTCGAAGGCGCGCTTCAGGGCAACGTCGATGAAGTGCGGCGCGCCCGCCATGCGCATGCCGGTGATGCCCGCGTCGAGGAGCGCGCGCTGGGCGTTGGCGAGGTACTGAGTCGTCAGCTCCGCCACGTTCGCCTGCGGCACGCGCGGCCACTCCAGGTGGACGTGGGCGTCCCACAGCCCGGGCAAGAGATAGGCGCCGCGCAGATCGACGACGCGCGCGCCCGACGTGGCCGGCGAACGGGTGCCGTCGAGGACCTCGACGATGCGCGCGCCCTCGATCGTCACGCTCGCACCGGCGACGACGCCCGGGCGCACGGCGTCGAACAGCGTGGCATTGGTGAGGACTGTCCGCTCGGTCATGCGCGGCCGCGCAGCACGCCGGTCAGGTCGATGCGCGTGCGCAGCACGTCGAGCTCCTCGGGTGTCGGCGGGTCCGTCGACGGCACGCCCGGCGGGACCGCGAGGTCGAACGCCGTCTGTGCCTGGACGTCGGCCGCGCTCGTGCCGGGATGCACGGAGCGGACGCGCATGCGCCTGGTGTCGTCGGCGAAGTCGAAGACCGCCAGGGGCGTGATGCACAGACGCGGCCCGCCGCCCGGCAGCCCGAGCTTGCGCCGCGCGTCGGCGCCGCCGGTGTGCCAGCCCACCGCGCTCACGTAGTCGCATCGGTCGACGAGGACCCGCGGGGTGTGCGAGTTGAGGACGATGTAGTACCGGCCGACGTGCGTGGTCAGGGTCGGCGTGCCGACCGAGCCCGGTCCGCGGAACCGAAGCCGATCATGATCGGGACCCACGCCGATGAGGTTGATGTTGCCGAACGGGTCGACCTGCAGCCCTCCCACGAAGAAGACGTGCCGATGCCAGTCCTTCATGCGGTCGAAGCGATGCCCGGTGTCGCTGTACGACTCGACGCCGACCAGGGCGCGCCGGTCCCAGCCGTACTGCGGCATCGGGAAGACGCCCAGGTCCGCCCCGTTCATCTGCACGCCGGCGAAGATCAGCTCCATGTTGGGACCGTGGAGGAGGTGGGCGAGGCGCACCGCCGCTTCCGCCACCGGCATCGCCACGCCGACGCGCACGACGTCGCCATCGCGAAGGTCGCGCGCGAGGGCGACCGCCATCAGCTCCATCGTCGAGTACGCGGCGCTCACGTCACCGCTCCTCGAGGCCGAGCAGGCGCGACAGGCCTATCCGCTCGAGGTACTCGGCGTGGCCGGCCGGCTTGCGGCAGTACTCGTCCACGAAGCCCGCCAGCCCGGCGCCGTCCGCCGCGGTGGCGGCATCGAGGTACGCGCGGATCTGCCCGTTGTCCTGGACGTAGAAGCCGCGACTCGCGAAGGGGTGCGCGCCCCACGGGGCGTGCACGATCACGTCGGCGGACGGGATCGTCGTGGCCCACGGATCGCGACGCGTCTCGTCCACCGGCACCACCCGCTCGACGCTGACGACCGTGCGGTCGGCGGCGCGGTGCAGGAACAGATCGAGCCAGCCCGGGCCGCCGACGTGCTGCACGTTGCCGTAGGGGTCGGACCGCGCGGCGTGAAGCAGGGCGACGTCGGGCCTGATGGGCGGCACCGCGAGCAGCGTCTCGCCGCGGATCGGATCCTGGAACACGCGGAGGTCGCGATTCACCTGGGGGAGCGACGTGCCGACGCCCCCGCGCCAGGGAAAGAACGGCAGGAGCTGCGCGGCCGCCTGCAGTCCCGCCGTGAGGATGCCCTCCTCGCACTCCCACACCTCGACGTCGCCGCGCTCGACGGCGCGCCGGTAGGCGGGCGCCACGGGTACGCCGAAGCCGCCGCCCGCGTAGTAGGCCATGACCTTCTTCACCGCCCCGGCCGCGATGAGGAGGTCGAGCGAGAGCCCGCTGTCGATGACGGTCAGTTCGCGGACGCCGCGACGGATCAGCTGGCGCAGGAGGGCCATGGGAGGTGGCGAGCCGACCGCGATCGTCATGCCGCTCTCGATGCCGGTGACGGCCTCGACGTCGTCCACGACGCGCGTGCGGCGGCGCGGTGGCGTCATGGATCGGGCGTGCCGAGCCAGAACGGGACGGCCTTGCCGATGCGGGCCATGTAATCGCGACGCTCGGTGGCCCGTCGCGGAAACCACGCCGAGAGGTAGTCGGCGTCCAGCATGTGATGGCGGGTCTCGGTCCCGAAGAATCCGGCCAGGTCGGGCAGGGAGATGAAGCCGACCTCGGCGGCGGGGTTGAACTGCGGCCAGCGTCGCGCGTGCTCTTCCGACCGGAAGAGGTTCATCCCGGTTCAGAGGTACGGCGGGCGACCGCGCGAGGCACCGAAGCCCCAGTTGAGGTGACCGACGGTCCCAGGGGGGTCGACCCACGTGATGCCGCCGTCGCGCATCTCCAGGGTGACGGGATCGCCGCAATCGAGGCACGGCGCGTCGACGCGCACGGTCTGGCCCGGGAAGAGCCACGTCACCGACGTCGCCTCGAAGCCGCACTGCGCGAACCACTTCTGCTCGCCCCCGACCGTCACGCGATACTGCGTCGGCTGACCGTTCAGGGGCGGGAACGACGCGATGTAGTCGGTCTCGGGATGCAGCCATCCGATCGGGTACGCCGCCATCACGTCGTGCAGCAGCTGGCGGCCGTCCGGGACGGTCAGCCCGAGGCTGCGCGCGAGCTCCGCGTAGTGCGGCGGGCGACCGGTCTCGACAAGCGCGCGCATGATCCGCTGGAACATCCGGTCCATGAGCTGAGCGTCGGCCATACACCGTCCTCCCCCACCCGCGGTGCGCGGTGCGACGGATGATACGACATCGAGGTCCTCCCGCCGTTCCGCGCGCGCTCGCCCGTGCAGCGAGGCCGCTCTGGCCGACATCGCCGGCGGCGCCGTGGCCGCGAACTGTCAACAAACTTTGCGGTGCCATGCCTTCCCATGGGCGACAATCGCGTGTCGACAAGGAGTTACCGCTGATGTCGGCGCACGGCGAGTGTCGACACGCTTTACGGTCGACGCGAACACCGCCTGACAAAGCCGCGACAACACACGGGCCGGAATGAGGCATTGGTTTTGCCTGTGCCGCCCAGAATCTGGGCAGTGCGCGTGCGGGGCAGTGCAGAAACACAGCGCAGTGGACGTGTGTGGGAGGGGCGATCGAATGGGCGCAATGACAGTGGGGGTTCGGCTGATCGTCGCGGGCGCGTTCGTGCTCGTGACCGTGGTGGAAGCGTTCGCGGGGAACATCGGCGGTCTGCAAGTCTCCCCGGGGTCGACTTTCGCCGTGACCCAGGTCTACGAGAACGTGCCTCTGATCGTGGGCGACACGCTGACGGGCTACGGCAAGGTGGACTCCATCAACTCGATCGCGGTGGGCAGTCTCTGCAGCGGCTGTGAGCTGACGTATCGGTTCGGCGGCTTCACCGTCTCCTCCGTCACACCGACGGAGGTGCGATTCACGGGCGGATCCGTCGCGCTCTACCTCGGCTTCGGCGCGGACCATGACTTCACGACCGGCAATGCGGGCGGCTCGGCGGGCGATATCGCGGAAGCGACCAACGGGACGCTCTTCCTCTCGCTGAAGGGACACGCGGTCGACGCGGCGGGCAACACCTTCGTCGGGACGGGCTCGAACATCGGGACGGTGAC
>JBKPPN010000506.1:0-9579 GCA_046733575.1 Candidatus Methylomirabilota bacterium
GTCGGGATACGCAGAGCAGCCGTAGAACGTGCGGCCGCGCTTGGAGCGCCGCTCGACGAGCGATCCCGTGCAGCCCGGTTCCGGACACGCGATGCCGAGCGTGACGGGCTTCGTCGTCTTGCACTCGGGATAGCCGGAGCAGGCGATGAACTTGCCGAAGCGACCGTGCTTGATCACCATCGGCTTCTCGCACGTCGGGCACTTCTCGTCGGTGGGCTCGTCCTCGGCGCGCTGGGTGCCGTTCAGGTTCCGGGTGTACTTGCATTCCGGATACGTCGAGCAGGCCAGGAACTTCCCGAACCGTCCCCATCGCTCCTTGAGCGGGTTACCGCAGTCGGGGCACGGCTCACTCGTCTCCACGCCGGCCTTGGCGTTGCGCATGTTCTTCTCGGCGTTGACGAGGTCCTTCTGGAACGGCGTGTAGAACTCCTTGACCGTCTCGGCCCACTTCCGCTCGCCGTCCTCGATCTTGTCGAGCTTGTCCTCCATCTGGGCGGTGAACTCGACGTCCATCACGTCCTTGAAGAACGGCATCAGGAGGTCGGTCACCTCGATGCCGAGCTCGGTCGGGAACAGCGTGCGCCGCTCGCGCCGCACGTAGCCCCGGTCGTTGATGATCGTGCCGAGAATCGACGCGTACGTCGACGGCCGACCGATGCCGAGCTCCTCCAGCGCCTTCACCAGCGAAGCCTCCGTGTAGCGCGGGGGCGGCTGGGTGAAGTGCTGCTTGGGATCGAGGCTGAGCAGGCTCAGCACCTCGCCCTCCTCGAGGGCGGGCATGGCGCTCTCGCTGTCTTCCTCCGCGACCGCCTCGCCCTCGTCGCGGCTCTCCTCGTACACGGCGGTGAAACCCTTGAACTTCATGGTCTGGCCCTGCGCGCGGAACACGCAGTTGCCCGCCGTGATGTCGGCCGCCACCGTGTCGTACACGGCCGGCTGCATCTGGCTCGCGACGAACCGCTCCCAGATCAGGCGATAGAGGGCGAGCTGATCCTTCGTGAGGAAGCGCGCCACGCTGCGCGGATCGCGTGTGACGTCGGACGGCCGGATCGCCTCGTGGGCTTCCTGCGCGCGTCCGCGTGAGCGGTACGTCGGCGGCGTGTCGGGCAGGTACTCCGGCCCGAGGCGGTCGCTCACCCAGCGCCGCGTCTCCTCCTGCGCGTCGCGCGACACCTGGACGGAGTCCGTCCGCATGTACGTGATGAGGCCCACCGGGCCGTCACCACCCACGTCGATGCCCTCGTAGAGCTGCTGGGCGAGGGACATCGTCTTGCGGGCCCAGAAGCCGAGCTTCTTGCCCGCGTCCTGCTGCAGCGTCGACGTGATGAAGGGCGGCGCAGGATTCTTGCGCCGCTCGCCCCGCGTCACCGAGCGGACGACCCAGCGCGCGCCGTCGAGGGACGCGATCACCGCCTGGGTCGCCGCCTCGTCCGGCAGCGAGGCCTTCTCGCCCCCGACTTCCTTCAGCGTTGCGGTGAACTCCGGCGGCCGCTTGCCCACCAGGTTCGCGTGCAGCGACCAGTACTCCACGGGCACGAAGGCCCCGATCTCGCGCTCCCGGTCGACGATCAGGCGCACGGCCACCGACTGGACGCGCCCGGCCGAGAGACCTCGGCGCAGCTTCTCCCACAGGAGGGGCGACAGCTTGTAGCCGACCAGGCGGTCCAGGACCCGGCGCGCCTGCTGGGCATCGACCTTGTTGATGTCGATCTTCCCGGGATGCTGAAACGCTGCCTTGACAGCACGTTCCGTGATTTCGTTGAAGGTGATTCGGAAGATCTTCTTCTTGTCGACCCCGAGCTCCTGGGCCAGATGCCAGCCGATGGCCTCCCCTTCACGATCCGGATCGGTGGCGACGTAGAGGGAGTCGGCCTTCTCGGCGGCCTTCTTCAGCTCGTCGAGCACCTTCTTCTTGGTCGGCGAGACAACGTAGCTCGGCTTGAAGTTCTTCTTGGGGTCGACGCCCAGCTTCGACTTGGGCAGGTCGCGGACGTGGCCCATCGACGCCTTGACGACGTAATTATTGTTCAAATACTTCTGGATGGTCTTCACCTTGGTCGGTGACTCGACCACCACCAGCGACCGCTTGGCCACTAGGCTCTCCTTGCCCGGGGGATCACGGCCACCCACCGCTGCCCTTCGATCTGCCGGGCCCGTCCCTCGATCTCCAGCGCCATCAGCGTCGCGCCGAGCATGCCCGCGTTCATGCCGCCCCGCGTAATCAATTCTTCGATGTGCACCGGCTCATCCGGTTGCAGCAGGGCAAGGACGCGGGCGGCGTCGGCGTCGAGGCTTGGAAGCTCGGCGACGCCCGCCTCAGGCTCACGTAAGGAGCGGCGCCACGCTTCGGGTAATTCTTGCACGATATCGGTCCAATCCAACACGAGTTTAGCACCGTCCTGGAGCAGCCGGTTCGTTCCGCGGCTCGTCACCGCCGTGATCCGGCCCGGAACGGCGAAGACCTCCCGGCCTAGCTCGGCCGCCAGCCCGGCCGTGATCAGGGCGCCACTGCGCTCGGCCGCCTCGACCACGACCACCCCCAGCGCGAGACCTGCCAGCGTCCGGTTCCGCTCCGGGAAGTTCCACGGCATCGGAGGCGTCCCGGGCGGGAACTGCGAGACCACCGCTCCGTGTCTTTGGATGTCATCGGCGAGCCGACCGTTCTCAGGAGGGTAGACGACGTCGATCCCGCATCCCAGGACGGCGAGCGTTCGTCCGCCGGCGGCCAGGGCACCCCGGTGTGCCGCGGTGTCGACGCCCCGCGCGAGCCCGCTCACGATGGTCACCCCACGGCACGCCAGGTCCCACGCCAGACGTTCGGCGATCTCGAGCCCGTACGCCGTCGCGTGACGGGAGCCGACGATGGCCACGGCCAGGCCATCGTCCTCCACGATCGTGCCGGCGACATGGAGAGTCGGCGCGGGGGTGAGTGTGGCGAGATGCGCAGGATATCCGGGATCGCCAGGGGTGAGGACGTCGCTCATGGGACGCGGTGCGCGCGAGTATAGGCGCCGCGTGCGCGCGCGGAAAAGCCGCCAAAGCGATACTCCGGATCAGTCGGCCAGATCCCTCATCAGGATGACGTCGACGGGGTCGCCTGCCTTGATGACGGTGTCCCCGGGCACTACGGCCAGCCCGTCGGCGAGCACCATGGACCGCAGGATGGCGGAGCCCTGATCGCCGGTCAGCCGCGCGCCGTGGCCGCCCATGCCGTCCGGTGTGAGCGTCACGCGGAGATAGCCGCGGCGGTGCCCCGGATTCGCGA
Source organism: Candidatus Methylomirabilota bacterium (assembly GCA_046733575.1). Classification (GTDB taxonomy): domain Bacteria; phylum Methylomirabilota; class Methylomirabilia; order Rokubacteriales; family CSP1-6; genus JBKPPN01. The sequence goes on from JBKPPN010000506.1 coordinate 3,266, forward strand.
TGTCGGCCAGCGCGTGGGCGCGCAGACGGGAGCGATGCACGCGTCGATGCCCCGCCATCGTGCGCAGGACCGGACGCACGAACAGCTCGAAGGTGACCATCGCGGAAACCGGATTGCCGGGCAGACCGAACACGGGACGGCCGTCGAGAAGTCCGAACGTGATCGGCTTGCCCGGCCGCATGGACACGCGCCACAGCGTGAGCCGCGCGCCCGCCTCGGTGAGCGCCTCCTTGACGAAGTCGGCCTCGCCTACCGACACCCCGGCCGACGACACCAGCACGTCCGCGGTGCGACCCGCACGCACGCGCTCGGCGATGACCTCGCGGTTGTCGCGGGCCACGCCCAGCGCGATCGGCTCGCCGCCCGCTTCGATCACCTGCGCCATCAACGAGTACGTGTTCGTGTTCGGGATCTGCGAGGCGCTGGGCTCGGTGCCGAGATCCGCGATCTCGTCGCCCGTCGACAGGACCGCCACGCGCGGACGTCGGTACACCGGCACCTGCGACACCCCCAGCGTGGCCAGCATCCCGACCTCGGCGGGACCGACGACATGCCCGGCCTCGAGCACCGTCTCGCCGAGCTGCAGATCTTCGCCGCGCGGCCGCACGTACGCGCCGCGCGCGATCGGCCCGCGGATGCGCACGCGCGCGCCATCCGCCTCGACGTCTTCCTGCGGCACCACGGAGTCCGACCCCGCGGGCATCGGCGCGCCGGTGAAGATTCGCATGGCCTGTCCCGCCGCGACCCTCACCGCGGAGAGCTCCCCCGCGGCGACTCGTCCCATCAACGCGAGCTCCACGAGACCGTCCGTCGTGTCGGCGGCGCGGATCGCGTAACCGTCCATCGACGAATTGTCCCAGGGCGGAATCACGCGACGCGAGACGATCGGCTCCGCAAGCACGCGTCCCAGCGAGCCCACGACGTCGACACGTTCGACGCCGAGCCGCCGCACCGAAGCCAGGATCGCGTCCAGCGCCTCCTCGACCGTCAGCACGCGTTCAACTCTATCAGACCGTCCACCGCCCTCACGGAGGCGCGCGCCTGCCAGGACTTCGTCCACGTGGCCCGAGGGGCGACGCGGTTTGCCGCGCCGTCTCCGAGCGTGGGGCTTGGGGGCGTCGTGGCCCCCCTCGACGTACTCTAGTGAGAGGAGTGCGGGAGGTCGAGGACCGGCTTGAAGTGCCCCATGAACCAGCGACGCGTCAAGATGAACAGCGCCCAGAAGCCCAGCGTGATCACGACGTCGCGGAGACCGATGGGCAGTCCGCCCTCGAGTGAGACCGACGGGAACACGGTCAGGATCCGCTCGAGGAAGATGGCGACCAGACCGAGCACGGCCACCACGACCAGCGGCGCGTGACGGACGGGCGGACGCCCGGTGAGGCGCTTCAGCAGATACGCGAACGGGATCAGCCAGCCGACCACGAAGACGACCCACGCCAGCGTCTTCCACGGCGGCAGGAAGAACCGCTGGGCCACGTACCGGGTCTCGGCCGGTACGTTGCCGTACCAGATCACGAGGTACTGCGACCAGAAGAAGTACATCCACATGATGGAGAGCGCGAACTGCAGCTTCGCCACGTCCTGCACGGCGCCGGGCGGGACGGCAGCCAGTCCGCGCGCATTGGCGCGCACGGTGAGGATGGCGAGCAGCGCGAAGCTCGTGTAGAGGGCGCTCACCACGAAGTATCCACCGAACAGACCGCTCACCCAGTGCGGGTCGAGCGACATGATGAGGTCGAAGCCCCACAGCGACAGCGTCACGATCCACAGGACGAGCAGGATCACCGCGAGACGATTGCGCCGTCCGCGCTCGCGCTCCGCCTCGGTCGGCGCGGGATCCCGGAGCTGCGACACGATGAACGTGAAGGCGACGAGCGTGAGCAGGATGGCGAGGATCAGCGTGCGCGACCAGAAGAACGGCCCGTTCAGCCACGCCGCCTTCACCGGGATCGGCGTCGTCTCCCACGAATAGAGCGTCTTGCGGCCGAGCGCGAGCACGGCGAGGAGCACGACCGACACGGGCAGGAACCCGGCCGTCGTCAACGCGATCCGCCGCACGCTGGGGGACCAGCGCGCCTCGGTGAGCTGCATCATCCCGGCGATGGCCGGTCCCGTCGCGGCGAGCGCCGACCAGAACACGACGTTGACGAGGTAGATCGACCACACGCGCGGCGCGTCCGCGCCGCCCACGCCGAGCACGAACATGATCGCGCCGAGGAGCGTCAGGACCGCGAGCACGATGGTCATTTCGCCGCCACGCTCCGCAGGTAGTTCACGATGTTCCAGGCGTCCTCGGACGAGACCGCTTCGCCGTACGCCGGCATCACCGCGCCGCCCGCCACGATGTAGTGGTGCCAGTAGCCGTCGGTGCGCGCCTTCTGCAGCTCGGCGTTGGTCAGATCCGGAGTGGGAATGAACTTCGTCGCCACCGGCCCGGTCACGCCGCCCTTCACCTCGGGTCCGTGACACGGCACGCAGAACGTCTCGTAGTGCTCGCGTCCGGCCTGGATCGACGCCGGCGTCGGCTTGATCGGATTCGGCCGCTTGGTCGCGACGTCGCGCTGCTCCTTGGGAATGAAGAGCTCGCCGCCGCGCGGCACCACGTTGGCCGGCATGGCGAACACGCGCTCGCCGGGCACGACCTTCGCCGTGTCGGTCATGTTGTGCGACCAGCGATAGACGACGACGGCGCCCATGAGGCCCGCCGCGCCGGCCAGAACGAGCAGGACGAGGATGAAGACGTACTTCATCCCGCCTTCACCTCCTCCGCCCCCGTGGTGCGCAGGATGTCGCGCACCGACGCGCCGCGATCGACCGCGCAGTGCACGGCGATGCCGAAGCGGTCATTGGTGAAGCGCGGATCGTAGGCGCGCGAGAAGCGGAAGCGCGGCAGCCGGCCGAGCAGGACCGCGGCCAGGATGGTCGCGATGCCGCCGAAGAGGATCGTCAGCTCGAACGCGATGACGACGAAGGGCGGGATCGAGACGACCGGCTTGCCGCCCGTCACGAGCCCCCACTTGAGCGACGACCAGATCGTGAGCGCGAAACCGGAGAACGTGCCGGCGAGTCCGCCGACGAGCGTGAACAGGCGCACGGGACTGACCGGGCGGCCGCGCTCGATGACGTCCTCGATCTCGTGCACGGGGACCGGGGTGTAGACCTCGAAGTCGTGGTAGCCCTTGGCCCGCAGCTCCTCCAGCGCGTGGACGGTCGTGTCGACGTGAGCGAAGACGCCGACCACCGTCTCAGTGCCGGGCATGTCCGCCCTCCTTGAGCGGCGGCGGCAGCGTCTCCTTCACCTCCACGATGCTGACGGACGGCATGAGCTTGATGAACCCGAGGAACAGGATGAAGAACCACGCGAAGCTGCCGATGATGATCATCGTGTCCGTGGGCGTCGGCTTGTAGATGCCCCAGGTGTACGGGTAGAAGTCGTGCGCCAGCGACGGCACGATGATGTTGAAGCGCTCGAACCACATCCCGATCAGCACGAGGATCGACACCACGTACAGGATGGCGACGTTCGTGCGCGCCTTCTTCCAGAACAGGATCAGGGGTGACACGCAGTTGCAGAAGTACATGAGCCAGAGCGCCCACGCGTAGCTCTTGGTGACCTTCCAGAAGAGCGAGGCGCGCTCGAACACGTCACCGCTGTACCAGGCCGAGAACACCTCGCAGATGTAGAAGTACGTCAGCACGAGACCGGTGGCCAGCACGAGCTTGGCCATCGCGTCCAGGTGCTTGTCCTGGATGTAGGCGTGCAGCCCGAAGAAGTGCCGCATGGGGAGCACGAGCACCAGGACCATGGCGAAACCGGAGAAGATCGCGCCGTCCACGAAGAATGGCGCGAACAGCGTCGAGTGCCAGCCCGGGACGAGGGCCATGGCGAAGTCCCACGACACCACGGAGTGGACCGAGAGCACGAGCGGCGTGGCCAGCGCGGCGAGGAGTCCGTACGCGCGCCGGTACGGCCGCCACTGCGTGTACGAGCCTTCCCAGCCGAGGGCCAGCATCGAGTAGATCCGTCGCCGCCAGCCCGTGGACTGATCGCGCAGCGCCGCGATGTCGGGCACGAGCCCCACGATGAAGAAGAGCGTGCTGATGCTGAGGTACGTCGAGATGGCGAATACGTCCCACACGAGGGGCGAGCGGAAGTTCGGCCAGAGGTAGCGCTGGTTGGGATACGGCAGCAGGAAGTACGCGAACCACATCCGTCCGGCATGGATGAGCGGAAACAATCCCGCCGTCATGACGGCGAAGATGGTCATGGCCTCGGCGGCCCGGTAGATCGACGTCCGCCAGCGCGCCCGGAACAGGTACAGCACCGCCGAGATCAGCGTCCCGGCATGCCCGATACCGATCCAGAACACGAACGTCGTGATGTACATCGCCCACATCTGGGGCGCGCGCTTCCCCGCCGCGCCCATGCCGAAGTAGATCTGGTACGTCCACGCCAGCACGCCGCCGGTGAGGACCAGACCGACGAAGCACATCCACGCGAAGTACAGCGTGCCCGGCGTCGTGAGGGTCTTGAGGACATCGCGGTTGACGTCGGCGAAGGTCGGGCCGACGGCGGACGGCCGCGGGGGGCGCTCGACGACCGTGCTCATGCGTGCTCCCTCGTGACCTTGCGGAGATAGGTGATCGACGGCCGGGTGCCCAGCTCTTCCAGCACGTGATACCCACGCGGTGACTTCCACAGCTTCGTCACCTCGTGGCTCTCGTCCTTCACGTTGCCGAACGTGATGGCGTGTGTCGGACAGGTCTGCTGACAGGCGGTCATGATGGCGCCGTCACGGACCTTCGGCAGACCGCTGACGCCAGCCGCTCTCGCCTCGTCGCGCGCCTGGTCCTTGCCCGCGATGATGCGCTGGATGCACATCGTGCACTTCTCCATCACGCCCAGCTGTCGCACCACCACGTCGGGGTTGAACTGGACCTCGAGCGGCGCCGGCACCTCGTAGTTCCACCAGTTGAAGCGGCGCACGTGGTACGGGCAGTTGTTGCCGCAGTAGCGCGTGCCCACGCAGCGGTTGTAGACCTGCCCGTTCAGTCCTTCCTCGGTGCGATACGCCGCGAACACCGGACACACCGGCTCGCAGGGCGCCACCTCGCAGTGCTGACAGAGCATCGGGAGGAAGACGTTGTGCGGGGCGTCCTCCCTGCCCTCCGCCCAGCGTTCCACCCGGAGCCAGTGGAGCTGCCGCCCGTACGCGGCGTCGGCCTTGCCGACGACCGGGATGTTGTTCTCCGCGATGCAGGCCACCACGCAGGACTGACAGCCGATGCAGGCGTCCGCGTCGATCGCCATGCCCCAGCGATACGTCGGATACTCGAGCGGCGGATACATGCTCGTCGGCCCCGTCTGCTCGCGGCTCGCATGGTCGGCGGCGGCCGTCGGCGGGGCGCCGTGCCCGGGCGCGGGGCCGGCCGCCGCGCCGGGCTTGCCGCGAAGCGCTTCCTCGCGCGCGGTGCGCAGGTCGACGTGCTGGGCGATCTCGCGCTCTTCCTGGTCGTGCGTGGCCTGCAGCACCGCGAGCGGACGTCGCGCTCCCGTCCTGGCCAGCGTCACCCGCGTGCCCATGAAGAGCGGACCGCCGGACGCCTGATCCGCACCCGCGGGCAGCAGCGTCATCGGGTTCATCGACGTGGGCGCGGCCGCCACGTAGCGCGGCGTGTGATAGGGCGCGTAGCGGTGACCGATCGGGATGGCGACCGCCTTCGGATGGAGCGACGGCGACACGTAGGCGGGAAGCTCGATGGCGCCGTGGGGCGACGTCACCTTCACCATGTCGCCGCGCTCGACGCCGAGCGACTTGGCCGTCTCTTCCGCGATCTCGACCCACGCGTCCCATGACGTCTGCGTCATGGTGTCGGGCGTCTCCTGCAGCCACGCGCGGCTCGCCGTGCGGCCGTCGTAGAAGCGGAACGACGGATACGCCACCAGGGTGAACCCGTTCGCGTCGCCCTCCAGCTGCGGCATCGCGGGCGTCATGGCGGCCGCTTTCGCCGTCACCGCGGCGGGCGTCGCATCCTTCCAGGCGCCGCCCTGACGAAGGGCCGCTTCCCAGTTGACGCCCGACTTCTCCCACGTCTCGCGCACCTGCTGCTCGACGCTCGGCCACGGCAGCGGGCCCTTGCCTTCTTCGGTGCCGAGCACGGTGCGGCCGAGGGCGAGCAGCGTGTCACCCATCGATCGCGAATCGCGGATCGGCTTCATCGTCGGCTGCATGAGACCCGTGACGTTCGCGCGCGGCGCGTAGTCGCCCCAGCGCTCGAGCCAGTGCGTGTCGGGCAGCACGACGTGGGCG
>JBKPPN010000507.1:0-9357 GCA_046733575.1 Candidatus Methylomirabilota bacterium
GCGCCCTGGTGGAGCACGGTGACCTTGGAGCCGATCTGGCGCACGAACTCCATGTCGTGCTCGATCACGAGGACCGAGCGGTCCGCGGCGATGGAGACGAGGAGCTCGCCCGTGCGCGCCGTCTCCTCGTCCGTCATCCCCGCCACGGGCTCGTCGACGAGCACGAGCTCCGGGTCCTGCGCCATCACCATTCCGATCTCCAGCCACTGCTTCTCGCCGTGGGCGAGGGCGCCCGCGATCCGGTCGGCCTTGGCCGTCAGGCCGACGGTCTCGAGCGTTGCCATCACGCGCTCGCGCTCGTCGTGCGCGCCGCGCTCGAACAGCGTGGCGAAGACGCCCTTGCTCCGCCGTCGGAGCGAGAGCTCGACGTTCTCCCGCACGGTCAGATTCACGAACACCGAGGGCGTCTGGAACTTCCGACCGATGCCGAGGGCGGCGATCTCGTTCTCGCGCAGCGGCAACAGATCCGTGTGGTGACCGAAGATGACGCGGCCGTGGCTCGGCTTCGTGCGTCCGGAGATCACGTCGAGGAGCGTGGTCTTGCCCGCGCCGTTGGGACCGATCACGACGCGTAGCTCGCGCCCGTCCATGTAGAAGTTCAGCTTGTCGAGGGCGAGGAAGCCGTCGTAGTCGACGGTGACGTCCTCGAGATAGATGATCGCGCTCATGATGCCTCGGACGGAGGCTTCGCGAATTCGGAGCAACGCTCCGCCCCGCTTCCGAGACCTCCCCCCGCGACGGCGCGGGCGAACCCGGCGCTCGGAGCGGCGACTCGGAGGCGGGGCGCGCCAGCGAGACGTTTCAGCTCGGTCAGCATGCGCGCGAGGACTCCGACGATCCCGTCGGGGAAGAAGAGCACCACGCCCATGAAGAGGGCGCCGAGGACGAGGAGCCAGACGTCGGGATAGCTGGTGGTGAGCCAGCTCTGCGTCCAGTTGACGCCGAAGGCGCCGAGCATCGCGCCCCAGAGGGTGCCGCGGCCGCCGGCGGCCACCCAGACCACCATCTCGATCGACGGCAGCACGCCGATCTTGGCGGGCGTGATGATGCCGACCTGCGGCGCGTAGAGCGCGCCCGCGACGCCGGCGAGCATCGCCGACACGACGAAGACGAAGAGCTTGTAGCGGGCGGGCGAGTAGCCGGAGAAGAGGACGCGGGTCTCGCTGTCGCGGATGGCGACGAGCACCTTGCCCGCGCGCGACCGCACGATGAACCGGCACAGCGCGTAGGCGGCCACGAGCGTCAGCGCGGTGGCCACGTAGAGTCCGCGCTGCGTGGCGGGCTCGGTGAGGCGGAAGCCGAAGATGGTCTTGAAGTCGGCGAGGCCGTTCGTTCCGCCCAGGTTCATCTCGTTGCGGTTGAACACGAGCCAGGCGGAGAGCGCGACGGCCTGCGTGATGATCGAGAAGTAGACGCCGCGGATGCGGCTGCGGAAGACGAGATACCCGAACGCGAGCGCGAACAGCGCGGGCACCAGCACGACCGCGACGACGGTGAACGCCGAGCTGTAGAACGGCCTCCAGAACGCGGGCAGCGCCGTGACGCGGTTCCACACCATGAAGTCGGGCAGCGCGCTCTGGTACACGCCCTGCGCGCCGATCTCGAGCATCAGGTGCATGCCCATCGCGTACGCGCCGAGGCCGAAGAAGACGCCATGGCCGAGGCTCAGCACGCCCGCGTAGCCCCACAGCAGATCGAGCCCGAGCGCGAGGATGGCGTAGGTCAAAAACTTGCCGAAGAGGTTCAGCGTGAAGTTCGAGATGTGCAGCGCCGACGTGGGCGGCAGCGTGTTGCCGAGCGGCAGCACGACCACGACGACCCCGAACACGACGACCGCCGCGAGCCGCTCACGCGTCAGCACTGCGCCCTCGCATGGCGAAGAGTCCGGCCGGGCGGCGCTGCAGGAACAGGATCACCGCGATCAGGATGGCAACCTTCGCGAACACCGCCCCCAGCGCGGGCTCCACGCCCTTGTTGAGTGCGCCGATCCCCGCGGCGGCGACGATCGTCCCGGCGAGCGTGCCCACCCCGCCCGTCACCACGACCATGAACGAGTCGACGATGTAGTTCTGTCCCAGCGACGGACCGACGTTGCCGATCTGCGTGAGAGCGCAGCCGGCGAGGCCAGCCAGTCCCGCCCCGAGGGAGAAGGTCGTGGCGTCGACCGTCCCGGCGCGGACGCCGAGGCACGCCGCCATCGATCGGTTCTGGGTGACGGCGCGGATGCGAAGCCCTGCACCCGTCCGGAACAGGATCACGTACATCCCGAGCACGGCGAGCGCGGCGAGCGCGATGATGAAGAGGCGGTTCCACGGCAACGTCACACCGACCATCAGCGGCAGCCCGCCCGAGAGCCAGCGCGGTGCGCTGACGTCGACGTTGGCGGCGCCGAACCACAGACGCAGCGCCTGCTGGATGATGAGCGACGCGCCCCATGTCAGCAGCAGCGTCTCGAGCGGCCGCCCGTAGAGGCGCCGGATCACGCCGCGCTCGAGCACCAGTCCCACCGCGGCCGCCACGAGGAACGACACCGGCAGCGCCGCCACGAAGTAGGCGTCGAGGTGCGCGGGCCAGCGCTCGCGGAACACGTTCTGGACGACGAACGTGGCGTAGGCGCCCAGCGCCATGAGCTCGCCGTGCGCCATGTTGATGACGCCCATGAGGCCGAACACGATGGCGAGGCCCAGTGCCATCAAGAGCAGGATCGAGGCGAGCGAGGCGCCCTGGAAGACCGTCTCCACGACGGTCGAGAACATCGTCCAGCGCTCGATCCGTCGCACGGCGGCGCGCGCGGCCTCGCGCTCACGGTCGCTCGCGCCGGCGTCGTCGGCGAGACGGCGCAGCGCGGGCAGCGCGTTCGCGGAATGCAGCGCGCCGAGCGCCTGCGCGGCGAGAATTCGCGTCGACGCGTCGGAGGCCGCCAGCCGCAGGAGCGCTAGCGCCTCATCCAGCGCCTGCCGCACCCAGGGCACCGTTTCCTTCTTGAGCGCGGCTTCGAGCACGGGGACGGCGGCCGCATTCCCGGCGTTGGCGAGCTTGACCGCCGCGCCCGCGCGCACGGCGGGATCGCCGTCGGCCAGCTGTGCGTCGGCCTCGCTCGCCTCGAGGAACGGCTTGATGGCGATGCGCAAGCGTCGATCGGCCGCGACCTCGGTGAGCTCCGAGAGCGGGACGCTGCCGAGCGGAGTGCGCTCGTACGCGCTCTGGATCTCGATGACGTCCCGGTCGCGCTGCGTGGTCCTCGCGCCGCCGACGACGAGCTCGACCCCCTTGCCGCGCGTGCGCGCGTACACGGTGCCGTCGCGGAGCGCGGCCAGGAAGGCGAGCCACTTCCGGTCCTTGGTGCCGCCGATCGCGGCGACGGCGGCCTCGCGCTTGTCGCCATCGTCACCCGCAAGATCGGCGAGCGCGGCCTCGAGCGACTGCGCGCGGCCCGCCGCGGGAGCGGCGAGCCACGCCACGAATGCGAGCAGCACGACGAGACGACGCAGCATCACGCCTTCCTGGCGTATGTCCCCTTCTCCTTCACCCAGTCACACCCCTTGTCGGGGCTCGTGTACTGGCTCCAGGGCTCCGCCTTCACCAGGCCCTTGGACCGCGAGACGACTTTGAACTGACCATCCTTCAGGATCTCGCCGATGAGCACGGGCTTGTAGGTGTGGTGGTTGGCCTCGTCCATCCTGATCTTGCCGCCCGGGGCGAGGAACTCCTGGCCGTAGACGGCCTTGCGAACGGCGTCGACCTCGGTGGACCTGGCCTTCTCGACCGCTTGCTTCCAGACGTGGACCCCGAAGTACGCGGCTTCCATCGGGTCGTCGGTGACGCGCCTGGCGCCACCGGGCAGGTTGGTCTTCTGCGCGTACTCCTTGAACGCGTTCACGAACTTCTTGTTCTGCGGCGTGTCGACGGACTGGTAGTAGTTCCACGCCGCGAGATGACCGACCAGCGCGGAGGTGTCCATGCCGCGCAGCTCGTCCTCCGCCACCGAGAAGGCCATGATGGGCGCGTTCTCGCTGCGCAGGCCCTGGTTGGCGAACTCCTTGTAGAAGGGCACGTTGCTGTCACCGTTGATCGTCGAGAGGACGGCCGCGGAGCCACCCGAGGCGAACCGTTTGATCTTGCCGACGATCGTCTGGTAGTCCTGATGGTTGAACGGCGTGTACTCCTCCTCGATGCTGGCGGGCGGCACGCCCTTGGCCAGCAGGAAGGCGCGCAGGATCTTGTTCGCCGTGCGAGGAAACACGTAGTCCGTCCCGAGCAGGTAGAACTTCTTGTGGCTGCCCCCCTCCTTCGACATCAGGTATTCCGCGGCGGGAATGAGCTGCTGGTTCGGCGTCGCGCCCGTGTAGAAGACGTTCTTGCTGCACTCCTCGCCCTCGTACTGCACGGGATAGAAGAGCAGCCCGTTGTTGTTCTCGAACACCGGCAGGACCGACTTGCGACTCACCGACGTCCAGCATCCGAAGACGACCGCGACCTTGTCCTGCAGGAGGAGCTGCTTCGCCTTCTCGGCGAACAGGTCCCAGTTCGAGGCGGGATCGACCACGACGGGCTGGACCTTGCGGCCCATCACGCCGCCCTTGGCGTTGATCTCCTCCACGGCCATCAGCACGACGTCGCGCAGCGAGACCTCGCTGATCGCCATCGTGCCCGACAGCGAGTGCAGCACCCCGATCTTGATCGGCTCCTTGCTCTCTGCGATGGCGAGACGCGGGAAGCCGGCGCCGGCCGCGACGGCCGCGCCAGCCAGTGCACCGGTCCTGAGGAAATCTCTTCGTGAGTAACCGGACATGACGTCTCCTTTCCCCCTGCGGTGTGGGAATGAACGGTGGCGCGACGGCCTCACCCGACGGCTGGCCTCGTCGCCGCCGTCCCGTGGGTCGCCGCCGTCTCCCGGACGTCGTTGTCCGTTGTTGTTCGCGCTCGCTCTGTGCAAGGCCCGCACCGAGCCGTGACGCGTGATTTGGCGGGTGCTCCGCTCAGCGTCGGCGTCGCGCTTGCCTAGTGGGCGGGCACATCGCGCGCGACTGACTCCGACACGAGCAGCGCCCGCGCGATCTCGACCATCGGCCGCCGGCTGTCCATCGCCGCGCGACGCAGCCGGCGGAACGCCTCGTCTTCGGTCAGCTTGTAGCGATGCATCAGCGTGCCCTTGGCGCGCTCGATGACCTTGCGCCCCTCCAGCGTCTGCCGGAGCTCCTTCGTCTCCGCGAAGCGCGCGATGGCGAGATCGAGCGTGGGGACGAGCTCGGCGGGACGGAGCGGCTTCAGCAGGAAGGCCATGACCCCGGCGGCGCGGGCGCGCTTCACGAGGTCGCCTTCGGTATGGCTCGTGAACAGCACCACCGGCGTTCCCGCGCTCACGACGTCGGCCGCCGCGTCGACGCCGTCGCCGTCCGGCAGTCCCACCGCACACACCACGACGTCCGGGCGCGTCTCCGTCACGATCGGCAGCGCGTCCACGCGCCGCATCGCCTCTCCTGCCAGCTCGCCACCCGCGGCCCAGATCGCCGCCCGCAGCGACGCGCGCGAGCGTTCATGGTCGTCGATGATCGACACGCGCCATCTCGGGTTCGTCATGCGATCGTGCCCGGCAAGGCGAGTGCCAGTCCCGACGATCGCGAGATCGACCGCTTGCGCGCCCCGCCGCGACGCGCGTGCTCAAACCTCCGGCAGTCGCGGCTCCACGTGCCCAATCCAGCAGCGGAGAGCCGCCCACGCCACACCCGGACAGCAGCACACCCACCACCGCCGCGCCGTACGCTTCGCCGCAGCAGACCGATTACCCGAGGGACGACACGGTTACCCGAGGGGCGGCGCGGCTCCGCCGCGCCGTCTCCGAGCGTGAGGGGGATTGGGGGCGGTCGACGCCCCATCTCAATCCGATCCCGGCGCGGCTTCCGCCGCGCCGTCTTCGAGCCACCAAAGGGGGGCACACGGGGGGCCACCGGGGGCCCCCCGTGCTGATCAAATATCGTAGTACATCGCGAACTCCCACGGATGCGGACGCAGGCGAACCGGGTCCACCTCGTTCTTGCGCTTGTACTCGATCCAGGTCTCGATGACGTCGGGCGTGAAGACGTCGCCCTTGAGCAGCCAGTCGTGCGACTTCTCGAGGTTGTCGAGCACGATGTCGAGTGCGCCGGGGAGCTGCTTGATCTTCTTCTGCTCGGCGGGCGGCAGCTCGTACAGGTCCTTGTCGACCGGCTTGCCCGGGTCGATCTTGTTGGCGATCCCGTCCAGGCCCGCCATCACGCACGCCGCGAAGCTCAGGTACGGGTTGCACGTCGGGTCCGGGGTGCGGAACTCGATCCGCTTGGCGCCCTCCGACTTCGAGTACATCGGGATGCGAATGGCCGCGGAGCGGTTGCGCTGGCTGTAGACGAGGTTGATGGGCGCCTCGTAGCCGGGCACGAGTCGCTTGTAGCTGTTGGTCGACGGCGCGATGAGGGCCAGCAGTGCGGGCGCGTGCTTCAGGATGCCGCCGATGTAGTAGAGGCAGGTCTTGCTGATGTCGGCGTAGCCGCCCCGCTCGTAGAAGAGGTTCTTGCCGTTCTTCCAGAGCGACTGGTGCGTGTGCATGCCCGAGCCGTTGTCCTGGAAGAGCGGCTTCGGCATGAACGTCGCCGTCTTGCCCCACTTCCGCGCCGTGTTCTTCGCGCAGTACTTGTACCAGAGCACGCGGTCCGCCATCTTCGTCAGCGTGTCGAACCGCATGTCGATCTCGGTCTGGCCGCCCGTCGCCACCTCGTGGTGGTGCACCTCGACGCGGATGCCGACCGATTCCAGGGCCAGGACCATGTCCGAGCGGATGTCCTGGAACTTGTCCATCGGGGGCACCGGGAAGTAGCCCTGCTTGTAGCGCGGCTTGTACCCGAGGTTCGGATTGTCCGGCGTCCCTTCCTTGCCCGTGTTCCACGCGCCGGCCTCGGAGTCGATGAAGTAGTAGCCCGCGTTGTACGTCTGGTCGAAGCGGATGGAGTCGAAGAAGAAGAACTCCAGCTCCGGTCCGATGTAGATCGTGTCCGCGATGCCGCTCTTCTTGACGTAGGCCTCGGCCTTCTGGGCGATGTAGCGCGGGTCGCGCGTGTACCACTTGCCCGTGACGGGATCCTTGACGTTGCAGATCAGCACGAGCGTGGGCACGGCCGTGAACGGATCCATCACCGCGCTGGCGGGATCGGGAATCAGCAGCATGTCGGACTCGTCGATGGACTGGAACCCGCGAATGGACGAGCCGTCGAAGCCGAGACCATCCTCGAAGATGCCCTCGCTCAGCTCGGACACCGGGATGGAGAAGTGCTGCCAGAGGCCCGGCAGATCGATGAAGCGGAGATCGACGATCTTGGCGCCTTTCTCCTTGGCGAGCTTCAGGACATCCTTGGCGGTCATGCGAAGACTCCTTCTCTCCTCTGGGTTAGGAACGAGGGGCTACGGCCGACGAACGAGCCCGCATACCTTATGTGAAAGCCCCCGCCAAACGCAACGATCTCAGTGTGCGGGACGCGGCTTTGCCTCCGCCGCGCGCATCGCGTCTGCGAACGCGCCCGTCCCGCTCGTGGCGAACTCGCTGTAGGAGCCGCCGCCGAGCACGTACGCGGTCTCCGAGTGCTGCGACAGATCGAGGCCGACCACCTCGTCTTCCTGGCTCACGCGGAGCCCCAGCACCACGTCGACGATCTTCAGGATCACGATCGTGCCCACGCTGGCCGTGATGATCGTGGCGAGCACGGCCACGATCTGCGTCCAGAGCTGCGCCGGGTTGCCGAGGAGGAGCCCGTCCGCGCCCGCCGCGTTCACGGCCTTCGACGCGAACAGCCCCGTGGCCAGCGCGCCCCACGTGCCGCCCACGCCGTGGACGCCGACGACGTCGAGTGCGTCGTCGTAGCCGAGTCGCGCCTTGATGTTGCACGCCGTGTAGCAGAGGAAGCCGGCCAGTGCACCGATGACGATCGCGGCCACGGGCCCGACGTACCCTGACGCGGGCGTGATGGCGACGAGACCCGCGACGGCGCCCGACGCCGCCCCCAGCACGGTGGGCTTGCCGCGCGTCGCCCACTCCGTGAACATCCAGCCCAGCGCGGCCGCGGCCGCCGCGGTGTTGGTGGCGAGGAACGCGCTCGCGGCCAGCCCGTTGGCCTCCAGGGCGCTGCCCGCGTTGAAGCCGAACCAGCCGAACCACAGCAGCGCCGCGCCCATCACCGTCATGGGGAGGTTGTGCGGCTGCATGGGCTGATGCCCGAAGCCGCGACGCTTGCCGATCATGATCGCGCACACCAGCGCCGACACGCCGGACGAGATGTGCACGACGGTGCCGCCCGCGAAGTCGAGCGCACCCAGCTTCTTGAGCCAGCCCCCGTCGCCCCACACCCAGTGGGCGAGCGGGTCGTAGACGAACGTTGCCCACGCCAGCGTGAACACGATGAAGGCGGAGAACTTCTTGCGCTCGGCGAAGGCGCCCGTGATCAGCGCGGGGGTGATGATGGCGAACATCATCTGGAAGAGCATGAACGCGCTGTGGGGAATCGTGGCGGAGTAGGCCGCGTACGGCTCGCTCCCCACGCCGCGCAGCCCCACCCACTCCAGCCCGCCGATGACGCCGCCCTTGTCGGGACCGAATGCGAGGCTGTAACCCCACAGCACCCACTGCACGGAGATGAGGGCCATGATGATGAAGCTGTGCATCAGCGTGGCGAGCGCGTTCTTCTGCCGCACCATGCCGCCGTAGAAGAGCGCGAGGCCAGGCGCGGTCATCATGAGGACGAGCGCCGACGACGTGAGCATCCACGCGGTGTCGCCCTTGTCGATCTTCGGCGCGGTCGGCGACTGGGCCAGCGCGGGGACGACGGACGCGACGAGGAGGAGCAGGAGGACGACGAGCAGCGGGAGTCGCTTCACACGGGTCTCCTTCATCGGGTCACAGCGCGGATTCGTCGCGTTCACCCGTCCGGATGCGCACCGCCGTCTCCACGCGGTTCACGAAGATCTTTCCGTCGCCGATGCTGCCCGTCTTGGCCGCCGCCGCCATCACCTCCGCCACCTTGTCGGCGAGGCGATCGGGCACCACCACCTCGACCTTGATCTTGGGGAGGAAGTCCACGGTGTACTCGCCGCCGCGATAGAGCTCCGTGTGCCCCTTCTGCCGGCCGAAGCCGCGGACCTCCGTGATGGTCATGCCATGAATGCCGCGCTCGGTGAGCGCGTTCTTGACATCTTCCAGCTTGAAATGACGGATAACAGCTTCGACCTTCTTCATCGCGGTGCTCCCGGAAATGTGCGGCCACAAATTATTCTAATCGACGCTTAAATGAAGATGTACCCTTCCTCGCCGTGCTGCGAGAGGTCCAGCCCTTGCAC
>JBKPPN010000508.1:0-15203 GCA_046733575.1 Candidatus Methylomirabilota bacterium
GCCCGACGTGGTGATGGCTGTCCAGATGCGTCGGCGGGCGCCGCACGACCTCCTGGAACCGCCCGAGCTGCGCCTCGATCTCACGCTCGACGTCGCGGGGCTCGGCCTGCTCCGCGGCGCGTCGGGGGTCGCGCACGAACGCGCCCTGCCCGTCGACGAGCGAGCGGCCGCGCGTGAGCGGTGCGCCGAGCGTGAAGTTGACGTGCACGCCGACGCCGAGGCCGGAGTCACGCAGACGAGCGAGGGTCTCGGCATCCGGGCGCGCCGTCGCGAGCAACGTCGTGCTGGTCACGATGCCGTGACGCGCGGCCGCGAGGATGCCCGCGCTCACTCCTGGCGTGAGCCCGAAGTCGTCCGCGTTCACGATGAGCCGCCGCGTCACCGCAGTCGGCCCGCGACGATGAAGCGCTCGACACTGTCGGGAAGGGCTTCGAGCGGGATCGTGCGCCCGCCGTCGACCGTGCGCAGGTGCTCCAGCCGCTCGTAGCCGATGCGGGGGAATCCCTGCACCTCGCGCGCGACGATCGACGGCTCGAAGCCGAGCGCGGTGAGCCGACTCAGCGCGCGCTCGCGACCGAGGAAGGCGAAGATGCTGAACACGACGCGGCCGCCCGGCCGGAGATGGTCGGGCGCCCCGTCGAGCACGCGGTCGATGATCTCCCAGCCGTCGATGCCGCCGTTGTCCGCCGCCGCCGCGGCGTCCTTCCGTTCGCGGCCGGGCGGGGTCGGCATCTGGGGCAGGTTCGCGCAGATCACGTCGAAGCGCTCGCCGGGGACCGGCTCGTAGGCATCGCCCTGGCGCGCGTCGACCTCGACGCCGTTGAGGAGCGCGTTGGCGCGGATCGCGGCGACGGCCTCGGGCACCACGTCGGTGGCCACCACGCGCGCGCCGGCACGCGCGAGGAGGACGGCGGCCAGTCCCATGCCCGCCCCGACCTCGAGCACGCGCTCCCCGGCCCGCGCCGAGACGTTGCGACAGAAGAACAGCGAGCCGGCCTTCGGCGGCTGGACCTCGTCCGGAACGCGAAAGAGACAGTCGCGATACGAGAAGAGGAGCAGCCCCTCGTTCACCTGACGCCGCGCACCTTTCGGAAGTAGAGCCTGAGCGCCTCCTTGAGCTGGGCGCGCGCGCCCGCCGACGTCTTGGCGTCCTCCAGCTGCTCTAGGTCGAGCTGCAGGGGGACACCCTCCTTCTTCACCCCGTCGAGCTCGGCGGTCAGGCCGCAGCGCTCGTCCGACTCCGTGAACACGAGCTTCGCGCGGGTGAACCCACCGTCCTCGTCGGCGAGCTGACGGACCGTGTCGACCAGCACGCGCTTGATGTCGTCCGCCTCGCCGCCGGGAACGGTGGAGAAGGCGGCCGTGAGGTCAACCTCCGCTGCCATCGGTGTAGACCTTCAGGATGTCGGCGTGCGTCTTCGCCGCGTTGGCGCGAATGGCGAAGCTGATGGCCTCGCGCACCTCGTCCTCGCTCGCGCCCGATGCCCTGGCACCTGCCAGGTCGCGCTTCGCTCAGTGCGTGTTGCCCGCGGCGAGATTGGCGGCGAGGTAGCAGAGGAACGCCGTCTTCTGATCGAGGGAGCCCTTCTTGTACTTCCAGCTCGCGATGACCTTCTCTTCCTGCATGGTGATCTCCTGGGGCGGTGGTGCTGCTTTCGGAATTATCGACCCGCCGCGGCGGCCGCGCCAAACGAGTCCAGGCCCGCCTCCAGGCCGCGCGGCGTAGCGCGGATGGCGACGGGGCGCGCGAAGCGCATGGAGGAGTACGACTCGGTGCACGGCACGACGGCGTGCCCGCGCTTGCGAAGTCCCGCCAGCGCCTTCTCCCCCACCCGGTCGTCGACCGAGACGGGCCCGCCCTCGGTGTGGAGCCGCGGCGCGTCGATCGCGGCCTGCGGCGAAGCCTTCGTGTCGACCAGGTTCGCGATGACTTGCGGGATGGCGGAGACGATCCGGCGTCCGCCCGGCGCGCCCAGCGTCAGGTACGGCGCGCCGCGCCTGAACCCGAGGGTCGGCACCATGTTGACGAGCGGGCGCTTGCCCGCGCCGACGGAGTTCGGTTTCCCGGGCTCGGGGTCGAACCAGATCATGCCGTTGTTGAGCAGGATACCGGTCCCGGGGACGACGACGCGGGAGCCCCACAGCGACACCGCGGTGTGCGTCAGCGACACCATGTTGCGACGGCGGTCCACGACGCCGACGTGCGTCGTGCAATCGAGCGCGGTCGGACGCTCTGCCCCGGCCCACCCGGTGCGGGAGCGACGGATGTCGGCCGCGACGCTGCGCGCGTACTCCTTCGCGGCGAGGCGCTCCCACGGCGCCTTCACCGCGTCGGGATCGCCGAGATGCTCGAAGCGGTCGAGGAACGCGCGCGCGACCGCACGGGCGCGCAGGTGCAGTCCCTCGGCGGTGCTCCAGCCGACCCGCGCGGGTGAGAACTGCTCGAGGATGTTGAGCGTCTCGAGGGCGGTCACCCCGCCCGTGGCGAACGGCATGAAGACGAGGTCGAGGTCGCGATAGCGACCGCACAGCGGCGGAAGCTCGCGGACGGCGTAGGCGGCGAGATCCGCGCGCGTCACGATGCCGCCGTGGGCGGCCATCTCCGCGTCGATGGCCTGGGCGATGGCGCCGCGATAGAACGCGTCGGGCCCGTCCTTGGCGATCAGCGCCAGACTGCGGGCCAGGTCGGGATACGTCACCCGGTCGCCGGCGTTCATCGTGGGCGGTCGGTACACCGAGCGGCCGTTCCGCAGATACGCTCGCGCGGTGGGCGGGAATGCCGAGAGCTCCTCGAGATGGCTCGCCGTCTTGAGTGCCAGGTACCAGTCGGTGACGAAGCCGTCGCGGGCCAGCGCGATGGCGGGGGCCAGCACGTCGGCGAGCTCCATGGTGCCGTAGCGCGCGAGCGCGTGGGCGAGACCCGCCACCGAGCCCGGCACGGCGACCGACCGATGCCCGAAGACGTTGGCGTCGCCCTCGACACACGGCCACGGGAACAGCGCGTCCGACACGCCGCCAACCACCCGGTACATCGTCTCGTGCGCGGCGGACGGGGCGACGCCGTTGAAGTCGACCGCCGTCGTGGTGCCGCTGCCCTCGAGGTGAATCAGCATGGTGCCCGAGCCGGCGATCGTGCTCATGAAGGGCTCGACGACCGTCATGGCGAACGCCGTGGCGACGGCCGCGTCGACGGCATTGCCGCCCCGGCCCAGGACGTCCGCGCCGACGCGCGCGCCGAGTGGATGCTCGGCGACGACCATGTCGCGCCTCGCCAGCGAGGTGGTCTTCGTGACGAGGGTGCGCGACGTGATCACGAGTTGTACTGCGTGATGTCGATGAGGCGCGGTCCGGCGAAGTAGAGGTTCCAGCCCATCGGGTACACCCAGGCCTCGGTGACATTGCCCTTCAGCATCGGCCAGTAGCGGCGGGCCAGCTTCTCCATCTGGCCCTCGTCCGTCGTGATGGCGATGGGCGAGTCGAGCAGCATCAGGATCTGTTCCTTCGTCATACCGACCACCACGCGTCGGTCGAAGCGGAGGTTGGCCACGCCGAGGGAGTTGGCGTCCTCGGGATGATCGTTCAGCCATCGCGCGATCTTCTGGTCGAGCTGATCCTGCCACGACTCGCGCTCGTCGAACGTCGGCTCGCGACCATTCTGGACGACCATGCGCACGTACCACATCTCGCGCGCGGTCGGCCCCTGGGTCGTGCGCTGCTCGACCTTGTTCAGGCTGCTGCACGCGCTCGCGAGTTGCACGCCGACGAGGAGCACGAGGACCGCGGTGGCGCGACGGGCTGGTTTCACGCGGTCAGGATACAGCGTCGGCCCTCAGATCAACGCGCTTTCCAGCACGATCCCGCGGTCGATGACCCGGGCCGCGTGCTCCAGGAGACGGGCCGTGACGGGCTCCACCTCGGCGCTGTCGGCGAGCTGGCGCAGCAGGTCCAGCAGGCGGCGCATCGCGCGTATGAGGTCGCCCTCGTGCCCGCCGAACGACTCCTCGACGATGGCGCTCCAGTCGTCCTCGCCGGAGGCCCACCGGTACACCGCGGGCATGAAGCCGGCGTGCACCGCGACGGGCATCCGCAGGTGCCGGCCGCGCTGCGCGTGGTCGACGGCATCGGCGGCGGTCATCAGCAGCTCGAGCTTCCGACGGAGCTTCGGGCGCTTCTTGAGGAACGCGCGCGCCAGGCCCGGCTCTCCCGAGCGCGCCTCCTCCACGAGCCCGCTCGTCACGGCCGCGACTTCCGCCAGGGTGAGGTCGGCGAAGAGGCCACGCGACACCGCCTCGGCCACGAGCATCTCGTTGTCGTGCCGGAGCGCGGCGATCAGGCGGCCCTTCGCGGTGAGCGCGCGGTCCTCGACGCAGCCAAACTGCTCCAGCACCTCGACGACGCGCAGGAACTCCTGCCAGTACGCGCCACGGTGGGCCTCCAGCGCCTCGCGCCGCTGGAACAGTCGCTCGCTCAGGCGGTCGACGTCGCGCCACGCCGACTCGCACGTCGTGGTGGCGTGCCACGGACAGCGATGGCACTCGATCGCGCCGAGCTTCGCCTCCGGACCGTGGGCGCGCTCACGCTCCACCAGCTCCGCGACGTTCGTGTGCCCGAGCTCTTCGGCCAGATGTCGCAGACGGCGCGGGTCGTGACTGCGGTCGCGCGGCAGATGCCACGACGGCGTCGCCCAGAACACGCGCTTGATGACGCCCGACTTGAGCCGCACCACCGCGCCGTTCGGCACGAGCGCATCGACGAGGGCGCGATGTCCCCGCATGGTGTGGACGCCGAGCACGAGGGCGAGCGTCGGCCCGCCACGACGTCGCACCAGCACGAGGCGGCCCGGCTCGGCCTCGAGCACGCCCCGCTCGCGGCCTCCCCGCCCCCCCGCGTGGCGGCGCGCCTCGACCTCGGCGCGCGCGTGACGGTAGCGGCCGATGCGCTCGAACTCGCCGCACGGCGCGGCGTACTCGCGCGCCTTTCCCAGCGCGCGCTCGATCCCCTCGACCTCGCTCTCGAGCTGCCGGATCGTCTTCAGGTTCTGGTACTGCCCGAACGAGCGCTCCACGCGGCGGCGCAGCGCCTCGGGCTCGGCGCCCGTCGCGATCAGGAGCGCCACCGAGCCGTAGCCGAGCTTGAACTGGCTCTCGATCGGCTCCGGCGATCCGTCGACGACGCGGATGACGTCCTCCAGACCGTCACGCGCGTCGAGGGCGATCACGCACTGGCCCTCGGAATCGATGCCGCGACGTCCCGCCCGGCCCGCCATCTGGGTCAGCTCGTTGTGCGAGAGCGAGCGAAAGCCGTGGTCCGTGCGCTTGGTCAGCCCCTGCAGCACCACCGCCCGCGCCGGCATGTGAATGCCGAGCGACATGGTCTCGGTGGCGAAGACGAGCTTGCACAGTCCGCGCTCGAACAGCGACTCGATGAGCCGCTTCAGGCTCGGCAGCACGCCGGCGTGATGGAGTCCGACGCCGAGGCGGAGCGCCTTGAACACGCGCTGGTTGAGCGCCGAGTCGCCCAGCCCCGCACTGTCATGGAGCGCCTCGCTGATCGACACGTCGACGGCGCGCTGCTCCTCGCGCGTGAGCAGCGTGCGCCCCTCGACGAGGATGTCGTCCATGGCGCGCTCGCAGCCGGCCCGACTGAAGATGAAGTAGATGGCGGGCAGCCAGCGGCGGGTCTCGAGCGCCTCGATGACGACGTCGGGGGCGGCCACGCGGCGCGTGTACCACCGACCGCGGTCGTCCGGCTCGCGGCGCTCGTCGCCGATCACGCGCGCCTTGCCGCTGCGCACGAGATCGTAGGGGTGGATGTCGCCCGCCAGGTCGGCCACCGCGTACGAGAGCGGCACGGGACGCTCGGGATGCTCGATGGCGGCGACGGGACCGTGGACGAGCGAGATCCAGTCCGCGATCTCCTTGACGTTGGCCACGGTGGCGGAGAGGCCGACGAGCTGCACGTGCGCGGGCGCGTTCACGATGATCTCTTCCCACACCGTGCCGCGTCCCTCGTCGCCCATGTAGTGACACTCGTCGAGGACGACGTAGGCGAGATCGTCGAGGCCGCCCGTGTAGAACATGTTGCGCAGGATCTCGGTCGTCATGACGAGGACCGGCGCGCGCGGGTTGACCTTCACGTCGCCGGTGAGGATGCCGACCTTCTCCTCCCCGTACGCGTGCGTGAAGTCGCCGAACTTCTGGTTGGAGAGCGCCTTCAGCGGCGTGGTGTACGCGATGCGCCGGCCCTGTTCCAGCGCGGCCATGATGGCGAACTCGGCCACCAGCGTCTTGCCCGCGCCCGTCGGCGCGGACACGAGCACCGACTGCCCGGCCTCCAGCGCGCGGATGGCGTCGATCTGGAACGCGTCGAGGGGAAAAGGGAAGCGAGCGGCGAAGCGCTCGAACAGCGTCATTTTTCTCACGTTATCACGGATGCCGCGGGCGTCCGGCCGTCGCCGCGGTGCTATTGTTCGAGCGTGATCGTCTACCACGTCGAGATCCGGACGTCCGCCGATTACCTGATCCGCCGCGAGGCGCGCCGTCGCCAGCACCTCGAGCGTCTGCAGGGTCTGCGCGCGATGGGCATCCTGATCGCCGGCGGCCCTTCCCCCGACGGCACCCGCGCGGATCTTGTCTATCGTCTCCAGCAACCCGGACAGCTCCAGCACGCCATCGAGGAAGACCCGTACTGGACGGCGGGCGCGTGGACGGGCTACGAGCCCCGGAGCTTCGCCCAGTTCGTGGAGCCGTGGGAGATGCCGCCCGTCGTCGTCGATGGCTCACGCGTCACCACGATCGTCGAGGGACCCACGACCGAGCACGACATGGCGCAGTTCGCTCTCATCGAGATGCGCGGCGCCGGCCGCATCCACTTCGGCGGCTTCTTCGACGACGGCGGCACGCTCGCCCTGGCCAGGACACCCGACGCCGAGACCGCGCTCGGCTGGTTCCGCGAGGCCGGATTCTGGAGTGCCGACGCGCTCACCGCACGCCCCTACCTTCACGTCCTCTGACGGCACGCCACCGTGCCGTGCTTCAACGGCACGTCACCGTGCCGTGCTTCAACGGCATGCCTCGTGCGGACGGATGGCGTCATGCGTTCTCGCCTCGTCGCCGCTGCGCTTGTCGCGTCGCTCGTCGCCATCCCGGCCCACAGCGCGTCGGTCGCCGAGGCCCTCGTGCAGGCGACCAATGCGCAACGAACGCGCGCCGGGCTTTCGCCGTTGCGCCCCGACGCGCGTCTGATGCAGGCCGCCCAGATCCAGGCGGATCAGATGGCGCGCGCCGGCCGGCTCGATCACGTGCTCCCCGATGCGCCGCGGCCCACCGCGCGCGAGCGACTGGCGAGCGTCGGTTACCGCTGGACGGCGTACGGCGAGAACATCGCGTCCGGTGCGCCGGACGTCGCCGGCACCGTCAAGGGCTGGATGTCGTCGCCGGGACACCGGCGCAACATCCTCGAGCCGTCGTATGAGGAGATCGGCGCGGGCCACGCCGAGGACGCGCGCGGTCGGCCCTACTACGTCGAGGTCTTCGGTCGCCCCGCGCGCTGAGCGCGACGGATCAGAGGACGCCCGCGACGGCGAGGACGCGCCGCATGCGCTCGGTGGCCTGCTCGGGATCGCGGAGAAGGCCGGCGCGGTCGGCGAGCCGGAAGGTCTCGGCCAGGTGCACGACCGACCGCGCGCTCTCCATGCCGCCCACCATGCGGAAGTGCGACTGGTGGCCGTTCAGGTACGCCATGAACACCACGCCGGTCTTGTAGAACCGCGTGGGATCACCGAAGACGTGCCGCGACAGCGGCAGCGTGGGCGCGAGGATGCGCTCGTAGGTGGCGAGGTCCCCGGCGTCGAGCGCGTGGAGGGCCGCGGAGGCGGCGGGGGCGATGACGTCGAAGATCCCGAGCAGCGCATCGCTGTGGCCCTCGGCGTCACCGCGAATCGTGGTCGGATAGTCGAAGTCGTCGCCGCTGTACATGCGGACGCCACGCGGGAAGCGTCGCCGCAGCGCGATCTCGCGCTTCTGGTCCAAGAGCGAGATCTTCACGCCGTCGATCTTGGCCGCGTGCTCCTGCACGATCGCGATCAGCGTCTCGGTCGCGCGATCGAGATCCGGAGATCCCCAGTAGCCGGCCAGCGCGGGATCGAACATGTCGCCGAGCCAGTGAATGATCACCGGCTCCTTCACCTGGGAGAGGATGCGCCCGTACACCTTGACGTAGTCGTCGGGACCCTTGGCGCAGGCGGCCAGCGCACGCGACGCCATCAGGATAATGCGCCCGCCCACCGACTCGATGGACTCGCACTGCTCCTCGTACGCCGCCTCGACGTCGGCGATGGTGACGCGCGGCCCCGGCTCGAGATGATCCGTGCCCGCGCCCGACGCGAGCACCGCGCCGGGGATCGTCCGTGCCTCGGCCACCGACCGCCGGATCAGCTCCTTGGCCGTGGACCACGAGAAGCCCATCCCGCGCTGCGACGTGTCCATCGCCTCCGCGACGGCGAGGCCGAGCGACCAGAGGTAGCGCCGGAACGCGAGCGTGGCGTCCCAGTCGAGCGCCACGTCGAGGGTCGGATTGATGTCGGCCAGCGGGTTGGCGACGACGTGGACGGCCGCGTAGCCGATGCGACTCCGGATCGGCCCGGCCGCCGTCGGAAACGCGGTGACCGGCCGCGGCGTGTAGCGCTCGAGGGTGCCGTCGGGACGCGGAAGCGTGAGGGGCTGGCTCATGCGCGCATCTTGCCGTCGGTTGACACGATTTCGCAAGTCTCTGTAGTCTTGCACGTTCCAGAGACCAATCGGCCGGCGGGGACGCCGCGCATCCGCCGACAGCAGGGAGACGGTGATGGCACCTAAGGCGTCGGACGCGTCCCGGACGAAGATCGTGCTCGACGAGAAGGACCTCCCGACCAGGTGGTACAACATCCAGGCCGACCTCTCCACGCCGCTCGCTCCGCCGCTCCATCCCGGCACCGGTCAACCGATCGGGCCGCAGGATCTGGCGCCGCTGTTCCCGATGGAGCTCATCAAGCAGGAAGTGAGTCGCGAGCGATGGATCGAGATCCCCGACGAGGTGCGCGACGCCCTCAGGCTGTGGCGGCCCTCGCCCCTCTATCGCGCGCGACGGCTCGAGAAGCTGCTCGGCACGCCGGCGCGGATCTACTACAAGTACGAGGGCGTGAGCCCGGCGGGCAGCCACAAGCCGAACACCGCCGTGCCGCAGGCCTACTACAACAAGATGGAAGGCGTCACGCGGCTCAGCACCGAGACCGGCGCGGGTCAGTGGGGCAGTTCGCTCGCGATGGCCACGCAGATGTTCGGCCTGCAGTGCAAGGTGTATATGGTCAAGGTCTCGTACCAGCAGAAGCCGTATCGCCGGATCATGATGGAGACGTGGGGCGCGCACGTCGTGGCGAGCCCGAGCCCTGACACGCAGGCGGGCAAGAAGGTCCTCGAGAGCGATCCGAACTCGCCGGGCAGCCTCGGCATCGCCATCAGCGAGGCCGTCGAGGACGCCGCCACGCGCGACGACACCAAGTACGCGCTGGGCAGCGTGCTCAACCACGTGCTGATGCACCAGACCGTGATCGGCCTCGAGACCAAGAAGCAGCTCGAGAAGGACGACGCCGAGGCCGACGTCGTGATCGGGTGCGCGGGTGGCGGCTCGAACTTCGCGGGCCTCGCCTTCCCGTTCGCGGCCGACAAGCTCACGGGCAAGAAGCGGAAGACACGGATCGTGGCCGTCGAGCCGAGCGCGTGCCCCAGCCTCACCCGGGGCACCTACACCTACGACTTCGGCGACACCGTGGGGCTGACGCCGCTGGTCAAGATGCACACGCTCGGTCACGGGTTCGTCCCCGCGCCGCTCCACGCCGGTGGTCTGCGCTATCACGGCATGGCGCCGCTCGTGTGCCACCTCTACGACGCGGGCGTCATCGAGGCCCTCGCGGTGCCGCAGCTCGCGACGTTCCAGGCCGCCCTCGACTTCGCGCGCTCGGAGTGCATCATCCCGGCCCCGGAGTCGGCGCACGCCGTCCGCGCGGTCATCGACGAGGCGCTGCGCGCCAAGCAGGAGGGCAAGAAGCGCACGATCCTCTTCAACCTGTCCGGCCATGGTCACTTCGACCTGGGGGCCTACGAGGCGTTCCTCGCCGGCAAGCTGCAGGACTACGAATATCCCGCGGAGAAGATCGCCGAGGCCCTGCGCGGCGTGCCGCAGGTGAAGGCCTGATGGGCGTCGATCGACGCGGATTTCTCGGCCTCGCGGCGGGCGCGGTGGCCGCCGCCTCGCTCCGTCGTCCCGGGCGCGTCTCCGCCCAGACGAGAGGCAAGGTGCGGCTCGCGTATCTGCAGCTCGGGTGGGCGGCCACCGAGATCATTCACAAGGAAGATCTGCTCGGCAAGCGCGGGTGGGCGACGGAGTACACGCCGATCGCGGGAGCGCCGACGCCGCTGTTGCAGCAGCTCACGTCGAAGAACGTGGATGCCATCGACATGAGCTTCGCGCTCGCGGCGAAGTCGTTCGAGGACGGCGCGCCCTTCAAGGTCACCGGCGTGGCGACCGCGGTGCTCGGCGCCATCGTGGCGCGCAAGGACGCGGGGCTGACGAGAGTGGAGGACCTGAAGGGCAAGAAGGTCGCCGCGATCGTCGGGACGTCGACGTTCTTCGACGTGCGGGCGCTCACGCTCAAGGGCTACGGGTTCGACCTCCAGAAGGAGGCGCAGATCGTCACCGCGACGGCGCCCCCCGACATGGCGACGCTACTGGCGAAGAAGGACGTGGACGCGATCATCGCCTGGCATCCGATCAGCGACCAGGTCGTGCTGCGCGGCGACGGAGTGTACCTGGCGAAGCAGATCGACCTCTGGCGCAAGGCCACGGGACGCGCGCAGGGGTTCCCCGTCCACGTGTGCTACCTCGTGAACAACGATTTCATCCAGAAGTACCCGGCGTTCCCTGCGGATCTCAACGCGGCCCAGAAGGACGCGGTCGACCTCTGGTACGGCAAACCCGAGCGGGCGATCGAGATCGTGACCGAGGTCACCAGGCTGCCGCGCGACGTCGTCGCCGTCGCCCACAAAGAGACGGTGCGGATGCTGTCGGGCCTGCCCGACGAACAGATCGAGACGCTGGTGGCGCAGCTGAAGATCAACAAGGAGTTCGGCTTCCTGAAGTCGGACATCTGGGACAACCCGGATCGCATCCGCAAAGAGTTCTTCTATCGCGGATAGTCCCCCCGGCCCGGCGTTCGACCGCTTCCACCTCCCCACGCTCGCCCTGCTCGTGGTCGTCGTGGCGGCGTGGGCCGGGCTCTCGTGGCGCTACGGGGCGTACGTGCTGCCGTCGCCGCGCGCGGTGCTGGCGGGACTGGTGGCCATCGTCGCGAGCGGCGATCTCTGGCGGCATACCGCCGCGTCGCTGTCCCGCATCGCGATCGGCTTCGGCGCGGCCGTGGGCGTCGCCGTCGTCCTGGGGCTCGCCGCGTTCCTGTCGCGCGTCGCCCGGGGCGTCGTTCGCGACGTCGTCACCGTGCTGAACGCGACGTCCGTGTTCGTCTGGATCGTGCTCGCGCTGATCTGGTTCGGCCTCAGCGCGTGGGCGCCGATCTTCACGACGTTCATGATCACGCTGCCCGTCGTGGCCCAGAACCTGGTCGACGGCGTGGAACAGGTCGACCGTCGGCTGCTCGAGATGGCGGAGGTCTACCGGCTGGACGGGGCGGAGAAGTTTCGCGCCATCGTCGCGCCGTCGACCCTGCCCTTCCTGCTCGCCGGCATGAAGGTCGGCTTCGGCCTCGCCCTCAAGGTGTCGGTGATCGCCGAGATCTTCGGCGTGACGACCGGCATCGGCTACATCATGAACTACAGCCGTGAGATCCTCGCCACCCACATGGTCTTCGCCTGGGCCATCGTCATGATCCTCATCATGATGGCCATGGACAAGGTCGTGTTCGACGGCGTCGCGCGCCACTTCGGTCGCTGGCGTTGAGCGTCGCGCGCGGGCGCTCGCGGCGACGATGAAGCTCAGCGTCGAGGACGTCGGCAAGGACTTCGCGATTCCCATCATCGAGCGCGTCTCGTTCGCCGTCGAGGCGGGCGAGTTCGTCTGTCTCATGGGACCGAACGGCTGCGGCAAGACCACGCTCTTGCGCATCGTGGGCGGGCTGGAGCCGGCGTCGCGCGGACGCGTCCTCCTCGACGGCCATCCCGTCGTCGCACACGGCGGCGACGGGCGCGCGCGAGCCAACGGCTCGAAGATCGGCGTGGTCTTCCAGGAGGACCGGCTGCTGCCGTGGATGACCGTGCGCGAGAACGTCCAGCTCGTGCTGAAGCCGCTCCGCCTCGATGCGGGCGCCCGCCGTGAGGTCGCGCAGCGGTACCTCAGGCTCGTCGGGCTGGGCGGATTCGAGGAGTATTACCCGTCGCGGGTGAGCGGCGGCATGCGGCAGCGCGCGGCCATCGCGCGCGCGCTGGCCATCGAGCCGGACGTGCTGTTGATGGATGAGCCCTTCGGCGCCCTCGACGCCCAGAACCGTCGCATCATGCAGCAGGAGGTGCGCCGCATATGGGCCGAGACCCGGCGCACGATCCTGTTCGTCACGCACTCCATCGAGGAGGCGGCCGACATCGGCACGACCCTCGTGATGCTCTCCGCACGTCCCGCGCGCGTGCGAGAGTGCATCCGGAACGACGGGCGCATCGCGCGAAGCGCGCTCGTGGAGGACCTGAACACGATGATCATGGAAGAGGTACACCGTCAGCAGGGAGGCGCCGCGTGAGGCTGCAGGCTGGTCGCGTCGCCGTCGTCCTGGCTGCGCTGGCGCTCGCCGCGTGCTCCACCGCCGCTCCACCCTCTCCCGCGCGTCTGCCCCTCCCGTACGCGGCGCCCGCCGCCTTCCACGACGCGGTGCTGGCGCTCTACGACTTTCACCCGCGCGACCTCACCGCGGCGGAGCGGGCGGAAAAGTCGCGCGCCCTCGACGCGTTCTGGCAGCGCTGCGAGCTCGACCCCGACGCCTGCCTGCCGCGCCTGCGCGCGGAGCTGCGCGCGTCCGAGAATCCCGCCTTCTTCTTCTACGACGGGGCCAAGCTCCTCGTGAAGATGTCGCGCCGGGCCGACGATCGCCGGCTCGCCCTGCGCGCCATTGCCCGCAGTGACGTGCGCGACCTGTCGGGGAGCGATTACGTCGCCACCGTGCACGCGCTCGCCGTGGAGGGTTTCGACACCACCGACGCCGCCTTCCACATCCTCGGCGTCCCGGAGTTCACGGCCGTCGTGCCACCGCGCGGGCTCGAGATCGGTCCCGACTACGCGCTGATCTTCATGCTCATGCCGACCGACGAGCAGTTCTACGTTCCCCGCGCCATCGCGCGACTCGAGCGGGAGGACGACGAGGCGGCCCTGCAGTCACTGCTCGTGCTCGTCTGGTACGCGGGCACGGAGGACGGCGACGCCGCCATCGCGCGCGTCGCGGAGCGGGGTCCGACCGCGCGTATTCGCGACTACGCCGCCGGCATGAAGGACCGCACGTCGATGTTGCGGAACGATCCCCGCGTGGGCGACTTCATCCGCATGAACTTCCCGCGCCTGGAGTCGCCCTCCCCCGCCCAGATTCGCGAGCTGCGTCGCGTCGCCCTCAACCGCATCACCGACGAGGCGCTCCTGCAGTTCGACACCCTGACCATCATCCTGCGCCGCAACGCCACGTCGTGACGACGGCGGCGCCACCCGAGTGGCGCCGTCACTCGATCGTGGGGAGGCGCACGGTCGCGCGCGTTCCACAGTTCACGCCGTCGCTCACGATGCGGATGGTGCCGCCGTGCGCCTCCACGATGCCGCGCACGAGCGCGAGGCCGAGGCCAAGACCTCCTCCGGCGCGCGGGAGCGCCGCGTCGAGCTGCATGTACGGCTCGAACAGACGCGCGGACTGCTCCGGCGCGATCCCGATGCCCTGATCGCGCACTTCCACGATCGCGTTCGCGCCGTCAGCGGCGAGCCGGACCTCGACGATCGTGTCGGGCGGGCTGTACTTCATCGCGTTGTCGAGGAGGTTCCTGACCACCTGGTCAAGACGCGTGGCATCGCCGTCGACGACGATGCGCATCGCCGGCAGGACGACCTCGATCGTCCGCTCGCGGTGCTTCATGGCCTCGACGGCCTCCGTGACGATCGCGCTCAGTTCCACACGGGCTCGCTCGAGATGCAGCTTGCCGGCGGCGACGCGTGCCACGTCGAGCAGGTCGCTGATGAGTCGCGCGACGTGACGTGCCTGGCGATGCACGATGTCCCGGAAGCGCACCGCCTCGGCGTTCTGGACGCCCAGCCGGTCGAGGGCTCGCACGGCATGGATGATCGAGGAGAGCGGGCTTCGCAGCTCGTGAGCGAGCGTCGCGAGGAAGCGGTCCTTCCGTTCCGCCGCGGTCTTCACCTCGCCCGTGTACCGCGCAAGCTCGATGGCCACGGCGGCGTGGCGGGCGAGCCGGCGCAGCGCCATCCCGTCAGACTCACGAGGAACCCCGCCCGACCGAGGATGGAGGACGAGAGTGCCGATCACCTGGTCCCGCACGAGGATCGGCTCGACGACCGGCGCGGCGGCGGCCGGCATCTCGCGTGCGGTGGCGGGATCCGACGCCGCATCGGGCGCGGGGGCCGTGACGCGGCGGGGCCAGTCGTCGCCGATCGCGCCCTCCACGCAGACGGTGGCCGCCGCAGCGTCGCAGATGTCGCGCGCCGCGTCCGCGATGGCGCGCAGGGTCGCGGCGATCGGCGCATGCGAGGTGATGTCGCGGACGATGCCGGACAGCCGCTCCGATTCCCGCCGCTGACGATCGACCTCCGCCGCGCGGGAGACCTGCTCGCGATGCAGGCGCCGCAGCATCTCGTTGCGCACGCGCGTGACGATGACCCATTCCCCCCACGGCACCGCATCGTCCGGGACGAGACCCGCGAGCGGTCCACTCTCCACCACCCGTCGATCCGCCGCGATGAAGCGATGCATCGGGCGGATGAGATCGCGGTGCAGCAGGAATCCGAGACACAGCACGGCCGGAACGACGGCCACGCCGAGGCCCAGCAGCTCGAGGCGGAGCACGCCGAGGGGAGCGAAGGCCTCCGACGCATCGCGCTCCGCGATGATCGTCCAGCCTTGCTCGGGGAGCAGCGCCGATGCGCCCGTGATCGGGACACCACGGTAGTCGCGATAC
>JBKPPN010000509.1:0-4986 GCA_046733575.1 Candidatus Methylomirabilota bacterium
GCCTCGCGCGGACTTACCAGATCACCAATCTCTTCCCGCGCCTGGGCGCCCTCGACAACTGCGTGCTCGCCGCGCAGGCCCTCTCCCCCGTGAAGCTGCACCTGCACCGCGACCTCGCGCGCTATCCTGCCGTGCTGGAGCGCGCGCGGCGCGTGCTCGACGCGGTCGGCCTCGCGGACAAGGCGGGCGCGGTGGTGCGCGATCTCTCACACGGCGAGCAGCGCCAGCTCGAGATCGCGCTGGCCATCGCGGGCGAGCCCCGGGTGCTGCTCCTCGACGAGCCGACGGCGGGGCTGTCGCCCGCGGAGTCGGCCATGATGACGGCGCTGCTCGAGCGGCTCGACGCGCGCATCACGCTGCTCATCATCGAGCACGACATGGACGTCGCCTTCCAGCTCACCGATCGCATCACCGTGCTGCATCACGGCGCCGTGGTGGCCGACGGCACGCGGGAGGACGTCACCGCCAGCGCGCTCGTCCAGGAGATCTATCTCGGCGCGGGTGACCTCGATGAGTGACGCGATCCTCGCCGTCGAGGAGATCCACACGTACTACGGCGACAGCTACGTGCTCCAGGGCGTGTCCCTCGGGCTGATGCGCGGCGAGGTGATCGGCCTCGTGGGGCGCAACGGGATGGGCAAGACCACCCTCATCCGCTCGATCGTCGGCTTCACGCCGCCGCGCCGCGGGCGCGTCCGCTTCAAGGAGCGCGACATCACGGGCTGGCTCACCAACCACGTCGTGGCGCTCGGCCTGGGCCTCGTGCCGCAGGGACGACGCGTGTTCCCGTCGCTGAGCGTGGCGGAGAACCTTCGCGTCGCGGCGCGGCCGGGCGGTCCGTGGACGGTCGACCGCGCCATGGATCTCTTTCCGCGTCTGCGCGAGCGCGCGGAGAACCGCGCGGGCAAGCTCTCCGGCGGCGAGCAGCAGATGCTGGCCATCGCCCGCGCGCTCGTGACGAATCCCGATCTCTTGCTGATGGACGAGCCGACCGAGGGCCTGGCGCCGCTGCTCGTGCGCGAGGTCGGCCGCGTGATCGCCCGCCTCAAGCGAGAAGGACTGTCGATTCTCCTCGTCGAGCAGAACCTGCCCCTCGCCCTTCGCGTCGCCGACCGCGTCCACGTGCTCTCGCGCGGGCGGATCGTCTACTCGGGTGCGCCGGCGGACCTGACCCGCGACGCGGACGTGAAGGCGCGCTACCTGGGGCTCTGACGACGGAGCGCGGCTCGCTCACCGCGGCTGTTCGATGAGCGTTTCGGCGCTCCGCACGAGGTCCAGCCCGATCTCCGCCGCCCACTTGGTGTACACGGGTCGCGTCCGCTCCCGGAACGCCTTGAGCTCGGCGGGCGAGAGCTGAATGCCCTCCATGCCGTAGATCTTCTGCAGGATGTCGAGCACCCCCGCGGCGCCCTCGAGCCCCTCGCGCGCTTCCCGCTTCTGCAGCGCCATGACTTCCTCGCCGACCTTGCGCACGATCATGCGGTCCTCGGACGTGAAGGTCGCCCATGTCTTCGCGCTCACCGCGAGGATCACCGGGTCGATGGCGTAGTGCCAGACCGTGACGTACTTGTGCGTCTCCCAGAGCTTGTAGGGAATGATGAGTCCGATCGGGTTCTCCTGCCCGTCCACCGTTCCCTCGCGAAATGCGGGCAGAGCCTGCGTGTTCCAGTCCATGCTGACGGGGTTGGCGCCGAGGGCGCGAAACGTCTCGAGGAAGATCGGCACGCCCACGACGCGGATCTTCAATCCCTGGAGGTCCTCGGGCCGGCGGATGGGACGCCTGGCATTCGTCAGCTCGCGGAACCCGTTCTCGCCCGCCGCGATCGGGATGACGCCCCTGTCCTCGATGCTCTTGAAGAGGCGCTTGCCCGGCTCACCGGCCTGCACGGCATCCACCGCCGTGTATCCCGGGAACAGGAAGGGGAGCGCGAACAGATTGAGCTCCTTGACCTGGGGCGACCAGTTGATCGTCGAGCCGATGGCGAAATCGGCGACGCCTTGCTGCAGGAGCTGGAACTCCGTCGTCTGCTTGCCGGCAAAGAGCGCCCCGCCGAAGTGGTTCGTGATCTTGATGCGCCCCTGCGTGCGGTGTCGGACCACGTCGGCGAACCGCACGGCGGCTCGACCCCAGGCGGTGTCCTGCGTGATGACGAGCGACATCGCGAGATCCGACTTGTACTCCGCCGCGACGGCACGCGCGGTCAGGGCGATCACGGCGAGCACCAGCACGGCAAGGCGGGCGGAGATGGTCCGCCACCGTCGTCCTGCCGGCCGGCCCGGGGTGGCGAGCGGTGACATCGCGAGCGCCATCGCTACGACGAGACCGGAGACAGCGTCGCGAGCCGGCCCGCGCCCTTCACCGGCTCCGCGATGCCGAGGCGGCGTGTCGCATGCCACGCGACGGCGGAGTTGCTGGTGATGACGGGACGGTGGAGGCGCGCCTCCAGCGCGTCGATGACGTCCGTGGAGCGCACGGCGGTACAGGAGATGAGGTACGCGTCCGCCCGGTCGTCGCGATGCTTCACGGCCATGGCCATCCACTCTGCGGGCGTGACGGCCATCATTTCCTGCGGCGTCGCGCGGTCGAGCCCGGCACAGGCGAGGACCTCGAAGCCGCGCTCGGTGAAGTAGGTCGTCTCGCGGCGGTTGATCTCGTCGATGTAGGGCGACAGCATGACGATGCGCCGCGCGCGCAGGGCGCGCAGCGCGCTCACGATCGCCTCCGACGTCGCCGTGACCGGCCGTCCTGTCGCAGTGCGGATGCGCTCCAGGATCGAGGCCTCGAGCGTCGAGCTGAACGTCGAGACCGCGGTGCAGTGGAAGACGATCAGGGCCGGCTCGACGTCGGCGGCGAGCTCTGCCGCCTCTTCCACGCGCTCGACCATGCCGAGCAGCTCGCGTTCCGAGGAGCCCATGAGCTTGAGTCGCGTCGTGTGGAGGGCCACGCCCTCCGGAAGCATCGCGGCCAGCTGGGGCTCGGCCGCCTGGTTGCCCGATGGCAACAGCAGGCCGATCCGTCCGCGCGTGCCGTACTTGAAACGCGGGGAGGTTGCCATCAGCAGTGCTTGCAGGGCGGATAGTCGCGCGTGTACGGCGGCTGCTTCAGGTATTCCTCGGGGTTCCACTTCCAGAACTGCGACACCTTGGGGAACGTCGCGATCACGGTGTTCTGCAGCTCGCCCTCCTTGCGCTCGACCTTGCGGACGTAGATGTTCTGCACGGGGTTGCCGTAGGCGTCGAGCTCGAGGGGGCCGCGCAGCGCGTCGGGCAGCTTCACGGCGCGGAGGGCGGCGAGGAACTTCTCGCGGTCCTCGACGTTGCCATTCGTCGCCTTCAGCGCGGCCTCGATCCAGCGTCCGCTCGTGTAGCACGTCTCGGAGTAGTACGACGGGACCTTGCCGTACTTCGCCTTGTACTTCTTCACCCACTCCTTCATGGCCGGGGTGTCGAGGGCGGCGGAGTACATGAGCGGGCTGATGCCACCGAGCGCCTCGTCGCCCATGCGGGGCAGGGCGGCCTCGTCGAACGTCACCGCGCCGCCGATCAACGGCAGTCGTCCTTTGAGGCCGGCGTCCTCGTACTGCTTGGGGAACCGGAGCTGCGCGGCGGCGACGGCGAGGGCGAAGACGGCGTCGGCGTCGCGGCGGATCTGCGAGAGGTACGGCGCCCAGTCGACGACGTTGAGCGGCACCCAGAGCTTCTGCACGACCTGGCCGCCCGACTCCTCGAACGTGCGCTGGAATCCGCCCACGACTTCCCACCCGAACGCGTAGTCGGCCGCGATCGTGACCACGCGCTTGTAGCCGAGGTTCTTCGCCACCCACTCGCCGAAGGGATGCGAGGGCTGGCTGCCCGTCCACCCTGTGCGCACGACGTACTTTGCGCGCTGCCGCTGCGTGAGATCGTCGGCGGCGGCCACCGCCATCACGTAGGGGACCTTGTACTCGTCGACCTTCGGCGCGAGGGCGAGCGCGATGTGCGCGAAGGCCTCGCCGGTGACGAGGTCCACGTTGTCGCTCTCCACGAACTTGCGCAGCTTGTTCACGGCGAGCTCGGGACGACCCTGGTTGTCCTCCACGATCAGCTCGACCTTGCGGTTGCCCAGCTGGTAGCCGCGCTCCTCGAAGAACATCTTGAAGCCGTCGACCATGTCCTTGCCGACCTGCGAGCCGGGGCCGGTGAGGCCGGCCATGAATCCGATCTTGATGGGCTTCGTGGACTGCGACGTGGCAGGCGTCCCCACGCTCACCAGCGCCAGGAAGATGGCGATCGTCACCAGGGCTCGTCGGCTCATCCGGATCCTCCTCGTCGTCGCGGTGCGGGCGACTCGGCGCGGACCGCTCGTGCGCCGCTGAATTATAATCGCCCGCGTCATGCGACGGATCGCGATCCTCGGCGTGGGACTGCTCGGCACCGCGGTGGCGTCGCGCCTGCTCGCGAAGGGCTTCGAGGTGCGCGGCTACGACACGCGCGCCGACCAGGTCACCGCGCTCGCATCGCGCGGACTCGTGGCCGCCGCGTCGCCCGCGGCCGCCGTGAAGGACGCCGACGCCGTCTTCACGATCCTGCCCACGCCCGCCGTCGTCGAATCGGTGTGGCTCGGGCCGGGTGGGCTGCTCGACGTCGCGCCGCCCGCGGCGGTGCTGATGCAGATGAGCACCGTCAGCCCCGCGCTCGTCACGCGTCTCGGCACCGCGGCCCAGGAGCGCGGGCGCAGATTCCTCGACACGCCGATCAGCGGTACGAGCACGTCCGTCGCGCAGGGCGAGGGAACGATCTTCGTCGGCGGCGACGCCGCGCTCACCGCGACGTGCCGGCCGATCTTCGACGCGGTGGCGGCGAAGACCGTCCACGTCGGTGCCGTGGGGGCGGCGTCCGTCACAAGCTCGCCGCCAACCTCGTCGGCGGCATCAACGTCATCGCGCTCGCCGAGGCGCTCGTCCTCGGCGCCAAGGCGGGCGTCGCGCCCGGCGTGCTGCTCGGCGC
>JBKPPN010000510.1:0-8356 GCA_046733575.1 Candidatus Methylomirabilota bacterium
AGCAGAAGACGGCATACGAGATATTCATTGCAGTCTCGTGGGCTCGGAGATGTGTATAAGAGACAGGCCGTGCGGAGACGCCCTCATGGCGAGCCGTCGTCGCCGTTACGCGCGCCGAGCATGACGGAGCGAGCCGCGGACGATTGTCTCCGGCGAAAACCGGCCCCCTCTGGGGGATGGGGGGCCGAGCGAAGTCGTGCTCGGCGCGCGTTACGGCGACAGGCGAGCCATGCGGGCGTTCCCGCACGGCCCCTCGCCCCGCGCCGGCCCCGCGCCGCCCGCGCCGACGAACCGCAACGGCAGCGAACGGGAACTCAGTCCTCAATCGGCTCGGCCCAGAAAAACACGTTCTTCGGACGCTCGAGGAAATTCTCGTAGAGCTGGCGCATGAGCTCCTGGCCCGCCGGCGACGCGATGTCGCGCGCGTACGCGTCCTTGTCCCGGATCTCGATCCGCTCGATGTAGTGCCACCCCGATTGCTCGGCGCCGTTGATCGGTCCCTCGATGCGGTGCGTGCGATAGCTGATGATCGACGGCAGTGTCTTCGCGACGGGATAGTCGTACTCGCGCAGCCACGTCTCGTAGTCCTCGGGCTTCACACCGCGCTTCAGCGTCGTGATCACGTACCTGATCGGCATCGCTCGTTCTCCTGACAGAGCAGCGCGCTGTTCAGCCCAGCGCCCGTCGCACCAGCGGCATGACCTCGGTCTGGAACCGCTCGATCGTCGGCGTCGCGTCGCCTCCGACGCCGATGGGATAGATCATGATCTGACCGATCCCGGCGTGGACGAGACGGACCACGTTCGCCGCGACGTCGCCTGGCGGACCGGTCAGCGCCACGGCGTCCACGAAGCTGTCGGGCACGAGCGGCGCGATCTTCACGAGCGGCGCCGGATCGTGCGAGTACGCGAGGCCCCGGATCTGCTCGGCCAGCGTGGCCGGCACCTCGAGCCCCGCCGTCCGGAACGTGAAGAAGTCGCGTCGCTGCGCCGCGAGGCTGCGCACGATCCCGGGACGCATGACGTCGCGCGCGGCGCGACGGTCGTCGGCGATGCACGCGTTCAATCGCGCCACCAGCTCGATGCGCGCGGGATCGCGTCCCGCGCGCCGGGCGCCCTCGGCCACCGCGTCGGTGAAGAAGCGGACCAGCGGCTCCGCGACGCAGCCCTGCATGATGGCGCCGTCGCCGACTCGCCCCGCCACGCGGCAGCCCGCCTCGCGCTGCGAGGCGACGTAGATCGGCACGTCGCGCCGCGACGGCGTGAAGTCGAGGCGACCGTCGTCGAAGCTGATCTGCTCGCCCTTCAGCGTCACCGTCTCGCCCGCGAGGAGCCGTCGGACGAGCTCGACGGCCTCGCGGATGGCCACCGCGGAGCGATCCGCGCTCACCCCGAGCTCCTTGAAGCCCGACACGCCCGCCCCGATGCCGAGCACGGCGCGGCCGCCGGAGATCTCGTCGAGCGTCGCGATCGCCATGGCCGTCAAGGCGGGATGACGCGAGTACGGATCCGTCACGCACGGGCCGAGACGCAGGCGCGACGTCCGCGTCGCGGCGAGGGCGAGCGTCGCGTACACCTCGCGGAAGAAGCGCTCGTCGGCGAGCCAGAAGTCGTCGTACCCGAGCGCCTCCGCACGCGCGGCCACGTCCGCGATCTCGTGCACCGGACGGCCGGGGAGCAGGAGGAGGCCCGTGCGGAGCGTCATCGCGTCGTGTCCCGCCGCGCCAGCGCGACCTTCTCCGCCGTGATGGGCAGGCTCGTGATGCGCACGCCCGTCGCGCGCGCGACGGCGTTGGCGATCGCGGCGGGAGGCTCGATGTTCGGCGGCTCGCCCACGCCCTTCGCTCCGTACGGCCCGACCAGGCTCGGATGCTGCACGAGGATCGATTGAATGCGCGGGACGTCCAGCGTGGTGGGCATCTTGTAGTCGGTGAGATTCGGGTTCAGCACGCGGCCGCCCTCGTACACGATCTCCTCGGACAGCGCCTGGCCCAGGCCCTGGGTCACGCCGCCCTCGATCTGGCCCTCGATGTAGCGCGGGTTCATGGCGAAGCCGACGTCCTGCGCCACGACGTAGCGCTCGACGGTGATCTCGCCCGTCTGCTCGTCCACCGAGACCTCGGCCGCGTGGGCGTGAAAGCTCGGTGAGTGAAACGCCGGGTAGACGTGGCCCTCGACGCGCTTCTCGTCGTACGCCGTCGGCGGCGCCACGAACGTCCCGTGCGCGATGAGCCCGCCGCCGGATGCCTGCGACAGTCGCGCCAGCTCCGCCAGCGTCGCGCGCTTGCCGTCCGTGGTCGCATGCACAGCGCCGCCGCGCAGCTCGAGCGCGCTCGCGTCGACGCCGAGATGTCGCGCGGCGAGGGCGAGCAGCTGACGCTTGAGATCCGCCACGGCCGCGCGGCAGGCGTTCCCGACGGCGAACGCGGTGCGGCTCCCCTGCGCGCCGAAGTCGAACGGCGTCGACAGCGTGTCGGCCGAGACGACGTTGACGTCGGCGAGCTCGATGCCGAGATCCTCGGCGAGGACCTGCGCCGCGCCCGTGAGCGCCGCGGTGCCGATCTCCGCCGCGCCGGTGTTGAGCGCGACCGTACCGTCGGGATTGATCTTGATGTACACGCCCGACGACCCGCCCGTCGTCGTCCACCAGCCGATCGCGAGTCCCTTGCCGCGTCCGGGCGCGGGACGCCGATCCCTCCAGCCGATCGCGTCGGCGGCCTTGCGGAGACATTCCTCCAGACCGACGGCCGTCAGCACCTGACCCGTCGGACCTTCCTCGCCCTCGCGCACGATGTTGCGCAGCCGGAAGTCGAGGGGATCGATGCCGAGCGCGTCGGCCATGATGTCCATCTGGGACTCGACGGCAAAGTTGGACTGGGGGCCGGACGGCGCGCGAAACGATCCGAAGTTCGTCTTGTTGGTGTAGACGGCGCGCCCCTCCAGCAGCAGGTTCGGGATGCGGTAGGGCCCGGCGAGCATGAGCGTGGCGACCGACGCGACGCCGGGCCCCGAGCCCGCGAAGGCGCCGGTGTCGAACCAGAGTCGACCCTCGCGCGCGGTGAGGCGGCCGTCGCGCGTCACGCCGGTCTTGAGCTCGATGATGGCGGGCTGACGCGCGTAGGCCGCGGTGAGCTCCTCCTCGGTCGTGGTCATGACCTTGACCGG
Source organism: Candidatus Methylomirabilota bacterium (assembly GCA_046733575.1). Classification (GTDB taxonomy): domain Bacteria; phylum Methylomirabilota; class Methylomirabilia; order Rokubacteriales; family CSP1-6; genus JBKPPN01. The sequence continues at coordinate 3,165 of JBKPPN010000510.1, forward strand.
CCGTCCCGTCGCGCGCGCGAGCAGCGCGGCGAAGTGCTCGACGCCCACGCGGAGCTTGCCACCGAACCCCCCGCCGATGCCGGGGACGATCACGCGCACCTTCGACGCCGGCAGCTGGAGGATCTCGGCCAGCGTGGTTTGCACCTCGAACGGTAGCTGCGTGTTGCACCACACCGTCACCACGCCGCTGCTGTCCCACTGGGCCACCGCCGCGCGCGGCTCCGTGTAGCCCTGGTGGACGCTCGCGGTCGTGAACCGATGCGTGAAGACGCGGTCCGCTTCCTCGAACCCGCGCTCGACGTCGCCCACGACGATGCGGGCGCGGTTGCACACGTTGCCGTCGCGATGAAGGATGGGCAGCGCGGTGTACGCGCGCCAGTCCTCGTGGACGAGCGGGGCGCCGGGCGCGAGAGCCGCCTCGACCTCGAGCACCGGCGGGAGCGGCTCCAGGACGACGTCGATCGCGTTCAGCGCGGCCTCGGCGGCGTCCAGGGTGGTCGCGGCGACGGCGGCCAGCGGCTGACCGGCGAAGCGCACGCGCTCGTGCGCGAAGACCGTCTCGTCCTTCACGCTGCCGCCGTAGCGCACGTCGGGAACGTCCGCCGCGGTCAGCACGGCGCGCACGCCGGGCAGTCTCGCCGCGCGACGGGCGTCGACGCGCACGAGGCGTGCGTGCGGCTCGCGGCTGCGCAGCACCTTGCCGAACAGCATGCCGGGCAGGGCGAAGTCGGCCGCGTAGATCGCGCTCCCGGTCACCTTGCCGGGGGCGTCCATCCGCGGCAGCGAGTGCCCGACGACGCGCGTGGCGGCCGCCTCTCCTGCCGCGCTCATCGCGCGTTCACCTCGGCGCGCCGCATCTCGCGCGCAGCGCTCATCACGGCGTCGGCGATCTTCTGGTAGCCGGTGCACCGGCAGAGATTGCCGGCCAACGCCTCGCGCACGGCGTCCTCGTCGGGATCGGGATGCCCGTCCAGGTACGCCTTGGCCGAGAGGATCATGCCCGGGATGCAGTAGCCGCACTGGACCGCGCCGTGCTCGATGAACGCGCGTTGCAGCGGGTGCATGGCGCCCGCGGCGCCGAGCGCCTCGATGGTGACGATCCGGCGGCCCTGACACTGAGCGGCGAGGAGGATGCACGAGTTCACCGCGTCCCCGTCCAGCAGCACGGTGCACACGCCGCACTCGGCCTCCAGGCAGTTCTCCTTGGTCCCGGTCAGACCGAGCTCGCCGCGCAGCACGTCGAGCAGCGTCCGGTGCGGCTCGACCACGACGTCGTGGTCGTCGCCGTTGACGTGGAGGGTGAGAGCGAGCTTCGTCACGCTGCGGCCGCCCGAGCGCGGGCCAGACAGCGCGCGAGGGCGCGCGGGACCAGCGTCTCGACGAGGAGAGCCCGATAGCGTGCCGAGGCGCGCACGTCGCTGATCGGGCGTGACTCGGCGGCCGCGGCGCGCCCGGCGTCCGCGAGCGCGACGTCGGTCAGCGGCTGGCCCTCGAGCACGCGCTCGGCCGACCGGGCCCGGAGCGTGGTGGGCGCAACGGCGCCGAGCGCGATTCGCGCGGCCACGCAGCGCTCCAGGCTGGCGTCGAGCGTCAGCCGCACGCCCACACACACGAGGGAGATCTCCATCGCGCGACGCCGTCCCGCCTTCATGAAGGCGGTCGCGGAACGCGGCGGCAACGCGGGGAAGCGCACCCGCGTGACGAGCTCGTCGCGACGTCGTGCCGTGACGCCGGGCGCGCTGGCGAAGCCGTCGAGAGGCAGGCGGCGCTCGCCCTCGGGACCGACGCAGGTCACGTCGGCGTCGAGGGTGTGGAGCACGGGCACGAGGTCGGCCGCGGGCGAGGCGTTGACGATGTTGCCCCCCACCGTGGCGACGTTCCGCACCTGGTGACCGCCGATCACCTCGGCGCCCTCGACCAGCCCGCGCAGCGCGGACTGAAACGCCGGCGTGCGCTCGACGCGACGGTGGGTCACCAGCGCGCCGAGGCTGACGTCGCCGTCGACGGTGATCGCGTCGAGTCCCGGCACGCGGTGCAGGCTGACGACGTGACGCGGACGCAGGCGACCCCGGCGCATCTGGATGATGAGATCGGTGCCGCCGGCCAGGAAGCGGGCGTCCTCGCCGAACCGCGCAACCGTGGCGACCGCCTCCGCGATCGACGTGGGCTCGTGATACTCGAAGGTCACGGTCGGTGATTATAGGCGCTCCCTCTCGCCGCGCAGCGGCGCACCCGCGGTTGACATCGGGCCACCACTTGAGGCACGTGTGGGCGCCATGGACACGGACGAGCCGCGCGATCGTGCCCGCACGTGGCGCTGGCTCCTGTGGCCGCCCCTGGTCCTCTCGTTCGTCCTCTTCGCGGTGCCCCAGACGTTCTTCATCGCGATGGGGCTGCACCGGAATCTCGGCTTCGGTCGCATCTCGGACACGTTCACCGCGGCCAACTACGTCCGGATCGTCACCGATCCTCTCTACCGCTCGTCCTTCGTGCTCACCGTCGTGCTGTCCGTCGCGGTGACCGCCGTCTGTCTCGCCCTCGGCTTCCCCGCCGCGTACGTGCTGGCGCGGGCGCGGGCGCGGTGGGCGTCCTGGCTGATCTCGGTGCTGGTGATCTCGTCCTTCATCACCGTCGTCATCAAGGTGCTCGGGCTCATCGTGATCCTGGGCGACAACGGCCTCGTCAACACGACGCTGCGCGCGCTCGGCCTGCCCGCCGCGCGCCTCCTCGGCAACGAGGCCGGCGTCCTCCTCGGCCTCGTGCACTACACGCTGCCGTTCCTCGTGCTCATCCTCTTCAGCATGATCCAGACGATCCCGCGCAGCCTCGAGGAGGCCGCCGCCGTGCAGGGCGCGTCGGGGTTCGGCGTGTTCCGGCGCGTGGTGCTGCCGCTCGCCATGCCCGGCGTCATCACGGGCGGGCTCATCGCCTTCAACATGTCGATGGGAGCGTTCACGTCCGCCGTGCTGCTGGGCGGCGGCCGCGTGCTGACGGTGCCCGTCCTCATCCAGCGCAAGATCGTCTTCGACGTCGACTATCCGCTCGGCTCCGCGCTGTCGACCGCGCTCGTCCTCTCGGTGCTCGCGCTCAACGTGCTGGCCGGCGCGCTCGCCGTCCGTCTGTCCCGCACGGCACGGGCGACGGCATGACGCGCGCGGTGCTGCTCGCCGTCGCCGTCTTCGTCTACGTGTTCCTGCTCGCGCCGTTCTTCGTCGTGGGGCTGGCATCGCTCGAGGGCAGCCAGAACTTCTTCTTCAACTTTCCGCCCCGCCAGTTCTCGCTCGCGTGGTACGCCGGCATTCCTGCGAAGTACTTCCGCGCCTTCGCGCTGAGCCTCGTGGTCGGCGTGGTGAGCGCGACCATCGCAGGCCTCGTCGGCACCGCCGCCGCCCTCGGCATCGTGCGGGGCCGCGTGCGCCGTCAACCGCTCGTGCAGGCCTTCTTCCGCCTGCCGCTCCAGGTGCCCTTCGTCGTCACCGGCGTGGTGTTCCTGCAGTGCTATTACCGCCTCGTCGACGTCCTCGGCATCAACCTCGCCGGCACGCTCACGGGCCTGATCGTCGCCCACGTCTTCGTGAGCATCCCGTACACGGTCGGCACCGTGTCCTCCGTCCTCGTCCGCCTCAACCCTCGCTTCGAGGAAGCCGCCTCGACCCTCGGCGCCTCCGCCTGGTCGACGTTCCGCCGCGTCACCCTCCCCCTGATCCGCCCCGGCGTCTTCGCCGGTGTCCTCTACGCCTTCATCATCTCCTTCGGCGACGTTCCCATCGCCGTCTTCCTCGCCGGCTCCAACACCACCACCCTCCCCGTCGAAATCTTCCACTCCCTCCAGTTCGACTTCACGCCGACGATCCTGGCGCTGTCGACGCTCGTGGTCCTCTTCTCGCTCGTGCTCATCGCCGCCATGCAACGCGTCCTCGGCCTCGACATCGTCCTGCGAACGAGCTGATGCCGGCACGGTCGACGTGCGCATGCTGATTCAGCTCTCGCTGTCGCTCAGCGGTTCCCGACCGCGCACCCACCCGCCACACGCCGCACCGCGAACGAACCGCATCGACGAGAATGCGCGAGGAGGTTGAGAGATGGGACTCCGCATCGCCAAGCTGATAGTGCTCGTCACGCTGGGCGTCCTGCTGATGGCGTCGCCGCCGCTCACGGCGCAACGCCCGCTCGACGGCACGACGATCCGCGTCGCGACGTGGGGCGGCAGCTGGCGCGACGCGCTCCACCAGCTCATCGGCACGCGCCTCGAGGCTCAGGGCGCCAAGATGGAATACGTCCTCGCCAACCCGACCGAGAACTTCGCCAAGCTGGTCGCCGCGCGCGGCCGCGAAGCGCCCTTCGACGTGATGGAAGTCACCCCCGAGATCCTGTACACGATGACGCGCGAGGGCTTCGTGCAGAAGCTCGACCCGGCCAGGATCCCGGCCGCGAAGGCCCTGCCGAAGTTCGCGGTGGGCGAGCACTGGATCATCACGACGATCGCGGAAGAGGGCATCGCGTACAACGAGAAGAAGTTCCAGGAGCTCGGGCTGCCGAAGCCCCAGCACTACGGCGACCTCGCCCATCCCAAGCTCCAGGGCCACGTCGCCTTCCCCGACGTGACGGTGACCATGCACTGGAGCGCGGTGGTGGGCCTCGCGCGTGAGAACGGCGGCGGCGAGACCGCGATGGACAGGGCGCTCGATCCGATCAAGAAGATCAAGCCGCTCTACTACTACCCGTCGTCGACGGACCTCGTGACCAAGTTCAACCTGGGCGACGTGTGGGCCGCGCCGTTCCACGCAGGCTGGGTCATCCGCGTGAAGCGCACCGGCTTCCCGCTCGCCCACGCCAACATCACCCTCGACGGCAAGACCGGCTATCTCAATCCCGTCTACGTGTTGATTCCCCGCGGCGCGAAGAACGTGGCGGGCGCCGAGGCGTGGATCGAGGCCTTCCTGGGTCCCGAGGTGCAGTTCGAGTTCGCCAAGAAGGTCGGCGTCGTGCCCATGCACCGCGGGGCGCGCGACCGGCTCGTCAAGGATCCCGAGGCGTCGATCCTGCTCCTCACCGACGAGCAGCTGGCCCAGGCCAGCATGGTCGACTGGAGCAAGGTGAACGCCGAGGAGTGGCGGGACAGGTGGAACCGCTTCGTGGGGCGGTGAGCCGCCCGTGACGGGCGCGTCATGGCCCGGGTGACCCTGCTCGAC
>JBKPPN010000511.1:0-9575 GCA_046733575.1 Candidatus Methylomirabilota bacterium
CGTCTGCAAGGGCACGCTGGCCGAGCACCACGCGCGCTCGACAACGTCGGCGAGTGCCGCGCGGCCGCGCTTCGAGCCGCGCGGACGCACGATCGTCGCCGTGACGCCGCCCGCCACGCTGCCGCGGCCCGCGCCCGCTCCGGCGATCGCGCCGCTCTCGGTGATGGGGATCGGCAGCTGGCCGCGACCGCGATGGCTGTTGCAGGCGATCCACGAGCACATCGAGGGCCGCCTTCCGGACGACGAGTTCGAGGCCACCGCGCAGGACGCGGTGCGCCTCGCGGTCGCGGCGCAGCTCCGCGCCGGCGTGGACGTGGTCACCGACGGCGAGCAGCGCCGCGACAACTACGCGAGCTTCGTGGGCGGCCTCCTCGACAACTGCCAGCTGATCCCGCTCACCGACCTGCTGCCGCTCGTCGACGATCCCGAGAAGTTCGAGGCCGAGATGCGCTCGCTCGACGTGCCGGCGTCCGAGGTCCGTCATCCCGCGGTGTTCGGCCCGCTCGGACGCTCGCGCCCGCTCGCGAGCCACGAGCTGGCCTTCGTCCGCACGCTCACCGAGACGCCCGTCAAGGTCGCAGTCCCGGGCCCGTACCTGCTCACGCGGACCATGTGGATGGAGTGCATCTCCGACCGCGCCTACCGCTCACGCGAGCACCTGGCCGAGGACGTCGTGCGGGTGCTCCGGGAGGAGCTGCACGCGCTGCTCGCGGGCGGCGCGGCGCTCGTGCAGCTCGACGAGCCCGTCCTCTCCGAGGTCGTCTTCACGGGCGCCAAGAACCGGCGGAGCTTCATGTGCGGCGCGCTCAGCGAGAAGGGCGACGCCGCCCACGAGCTCACCTTCGCCCGCGAGCTCATCGACGCCGTCGTGGCCGGACTGCCGCGCGAGCGCCTCGGTCTCCACGTCTGCCGCGGCAACTGGACCCGCGACGAGGCCGCCGCCCTCGCCGGCGACTACCGCCCGCTCCTGCCGCTCCTCGCCTCACTTCCCATCGGCACGCTCTTCCTCGAGCTCGCCACCCCGCGCGCGGGCGAGCTCGACGTCCTCGCCGACCTCCCCCCCACGATGCGCATCGGCGTCGGCGTGGTGAACCAGAAGCACGAGACCATCGAATCCGTCGACGCCATCGTCCGCCGCGCCGAGCACGCCACGAAGCTCTTCGGCGCCGACCGCGTCCTCCTCACCCCCGACTGCGGCTTCGCCACCTTCGCCGACAACCCCATCACCTCCGCCAGCGCAGCCGAGGCCAAGCTCCACGCCATCGCCCAAGCCTCCCGCCGCCTCCGCAGCACCTGAACCACAAGCACCCAACACCTGCCCAAGCCATCCGTACGCGATGACCGCGCCGCGTGTGATCAAACTCGCGCAGCCGCCGGCGCGATCAACGCGATCCCGCGGCGCGGATAGTCAACAACGTGAACCGACACGACGCCAGCCGGAGTGCGGCCAGTGGGAAGCCCGTGAGATCCAGCCCGGGTGTGGTGGCGGGGCGGGGGTGCTAGGGGTGGGGCCGGTTGCTCCGTTTCCCGCCAAGGCACCCGAGGCCGCTCAACCCACAGAATGGGAACTCTCCGGCGAACCATCGAAGCCGCCAACGGTCGTGAGCAGAGGGCCCACCCCCAGCACCCCCGCCCCGCCGTCACACCCCGACACCGCCGCCGACTATTCCGCCGCTGTAACGAGGAAGATCAGCGTCCAGCCGGAGAGACCGGACGCCCCGCCCCCGGCACAGCAGGCGCGACGGCCGCGCCCGCCGACGCCGGGCCCGCCGCGCGCGCGTTGCGGACGTCGACCTTCGAGCCGTTGACGAGCCGCGGCTGCCCGTCGATCACGACCTTCTCGCCCGCGCTGAGTCCCTTGGACACGACGGTCTCGCTCCCCTGCGTCCGCGCCACGGTGACCGGCCGGTTCTCGACCGTCGAGTCGGCCTTCACGACGAACACGAACTGCGAGCCCTGCTGCCCACTCTGGAGCGCCTGCGACGGGACGACGATCGCGTTGGGCTCGACGGTCAGGGTGAGCTGGACGTTCACGAACTGTCCCGGCCAGAGATGGTGGTCCTTGTTGGGAAACGTCGCCTTGAGGCGGATGGTGCCGGTGGTCTGATCGACCGCGTTGTCGATGAAGGTGACGGTGCCCGCGAACGGCTCGCGCTCGCCCTGCGGGAGCGCGCGCACGGCGAGCGGCCCCGCCGCCATGTAGCGCTTGATGGCGGGCAGCTGCTGCTGCGGCACCGTGAACGACACGTAGATCGGCTCGACCTGGTTGATCGTGATCAGCGTCGAGTCGTTGGTGCCGGTGGCGCGCACGACGTTGCCCTGGTTGAGCTGCAGGCTGCCCACGCGACCGTCGATGGGCGCGCGGATCGTCGTGTAGCCGAGTTGCAGGCGGGCGTTCTCGATGGCCGCCTCGTCGGCCTTCACGATCTGCTCCGCCGCGCGCACCGCGGCTTCGTCCGCGCGCACCGTCTCCTCGGCGCTCGCGATGTCGGCCTGGTCGGCCTTCACGGTGGCGGCCAGCGTCTCGGAGTTCGTCTTGTACTGGTCGTACTGCTCGCGCGCGACGAGCTCCTTGTTCACGAGGTCGGCGTAGCGCGCTTCCTGGACCTGCGCGTTCCTGGCCTGGGCCTCGTCGCGCGCGAGGGCGGAGCGCGCCTGCGCCACCTTGGCGTTGTCGCGCTGGAGCGCGGCGCGCGCCTGCTGCACCGCGCTCTGGTGATTCGCGCGCATGGCCTCCGCCTGGGCCAGCGTCGCCTCGAACGGCCGCGGGTCGATGGTGAAGAGCAGGTCGCCCTTCTTGACGTCCTGTCCCTCCCTGATGTGCACCCGCTGCAGCTCACCGCCGACCTGTGCGCGCACCGAGACCACGGCGTACGCCTCGACCGTGCCGATGGTGATGACGTCGACGGGCATGGTCTTCTGCTCCACCGTCGCGACGGCGACCGCGGTGGGCGGCGCCGCGCGCCCGCCCGGCGACGCCTTGCCGTCCGTCTTCGACTCCGCCTTCTCGCGGGTGCAGCCGGACAGCGCGGCCATCATGAGGAGCAGCAGCGCGACGCACGATCTCATCCGTGTTCTCCGACGGGCCGGACGCGGGGCGTCCACCGAACGCGGATGCGGCCGGACGCCTGGCGCATGCGCTCGAGATAGAGGTAGATCACCGGGGTGGTGTAGAGCGTCAGGATCTGCGACAGGAGCAGCCCTCCAACGATCGTGATGCCGAGTGGCCGTCTCAGCTCGGACCCGTGCCCCGTGCCGAGGGCGAGGGGAAGGGCGCCGAGCAGCGCCGCCATGGTCGTCATCATAATGGGACGGAAGCGGAGGAGACACGCTTCATGGATGGCCCGGGCGGGCGACGTCGTGGCCTGCCGCTGCCGGTCGACCGCGACGTCGATCATCATGATGGCGTTCTTCTTCACGATGCCGATGAGCAGGATCAGCCCGATGAGCGAGATCACGTCGAGGTCGATCCGGCACAGCAGCAGGGCGAGGATGGCCCCCACGCCGGCGGACGGGATCGTCGACAGGATCGTGAGCGGATGGAGGTAGCTCTCGTAGAGCACGCCGAGCACGATGTAGACGGTGATGACGGCGGCCAGGATCAGGATGGGCTGGTTGGCGAGCGACGCCTGGAACGCCTGCGCCGTGCCCTGGAAGCTGGCGCGGATCGACGACGGAAGACCCAGCTCACGTTCCGCCGCCTGCACGGCGTCCACGGCCTGGCCGAGCGAGACGTTCGGGGCCAGGTTGAACGACAGCGTCACGGACGGGAACTGGCCCTGGTGACTGACCGCGAGTGACGTGGTCGTCGCGCGCACCTGGGCGAACGTGCTGAGCGGCACGGCCGGACCGGTGGGGGGCTTCACGTAGATGCGCGACAGCGCGCTCGGGTCCTGCTGGAACTCCGGCGGCACCTCCATCACCACGCGGTACTGGTTGAGCTGGGTGTAGATCGTCGACACCGGGCGCTGACCGAAGGCGTCGTACAGCGTGTCGTCGATCACCTGGGGACGGATGCCGAAGCGCGACGCGGTGTCGCGGTCGATGACCAGCGCGGCCTGGAGTCCGCGGTTCTGCTGGTCCGTGGCAACGTCGCGGAGCTCGGGCAGGCCGCGCAGCTTGGCCAGCATGCGCGGCGCGGACGACAGCAGGTCAGCCAGGTCCGGACTCTGCAGCGTGTACTGGAACTGCGTGTTGGTCTGCCGGCCGCCGATGCGGAGGTCTTGCACCGACTGCATGAACAGCGTCGCGCCCGGGACGCGGGACAGCTTGGCGCGCAGCCGGCTGATCACCTGGTCGGCCGACACGTCGCGCTGAGCGAGCGGCTTCAGCACGATGAACATCCGGCCGCTGTTGGTGGTGTTGCCGGACCCGCCCGTGAACGAGGCGACCGTTTCCACGGCCGGGTCCTCGCCCACGATGCGCGCGAACTCCGCCATCTTGAGTCGCATGGCCGCGAACGAGATGTCCTGCTCGGCCTGGATGCTGCCCACCATCCGTCCCGTGTCCTGCTGGGGGAAGAAGCCCTTCGGCACGATGACGAAGAGGTAGATGTTGGCCGCCACGGTGGCCAGCGTCACGAGCAGCGTCGTGGCGGGATGACGCAGCACCCAGCCCAGCGTGACGTCGTACACGCGGCGGAGCCCGTCGAAGGCGGCCTCGCTCGCCCGGTAGAGCCGTCCGTGCCCCTCGCCGGGATCGTGGCGGAGCAGCCGCGAGCACATCATCGGCGTGGTGGTGAGCGAGACGATCAGCGACACGCCGATGGCGAGGGTCAGCACCACGGCGAACTCGCGGAAGAGCCGGCCGACGATCCCGCCCATGAACAGGATGGGGATGAAGACGGCCACGAGCGAGACGCTCATCGACAGCACCGTGAAGCCGATCTCGCGCGACCCGCGCAGCGCGGCGACCAGCGGTGTCTCGCCCGCCTCGACGTAGCGCGTGATGTTCTCGAGCACGACGATGGCGTCGTCGACCACGAAGCCGGTGCAGATGGTGAGCGCCATCAACGACAGGTTGTCGAGGCTGTAGCCCAGCATGTACATGCCGCCGAACGTCCCGACGAGCGAGAGGGGAACGGCGACGCTCGGAATCAGCGTGGCGCGCGCGCTCCGCAGGAACACGAAGACGACGAGGACGACCAGCACGATGGACGCGAGGAGCGACAGCTGCACGTCCAGGAACGAGGCGCGGATGGTCGTCGTCCGGTCGAGGACGACGGAGAGCTTGATGGCGGGCGGGATCGACGCCTGCAGCTGAGGCAGGAGCGCACGCACGTTGTCGACCGTCTCGATGATGTTGGCGCCCGGCTGACGGAAGACGACGAGGAGCACGGCGCGCTTGCCGTTGGCGAGCCCCGCGTTGCGGATGTCCTCCACGGAGTCCTGCACGTCGGCGATGTCGCCCAGCCGCACCGCGGCACCCTTCTGGTACGCGACGATGACCGGCCGGTACTGGTCCGCGGTGAAGAGCTGATCGTTGGCGAGCACCGTCCATGCCGTGGTGCCGTCCCACACCTGGCCCTTGGGCGTGTTGGCGTTGACGACACCCAGGCTCGAGCGCACCTGCTCCAGACCGAGGCCGAGCTGTGTGAGCTGCCCGGGATCGATGCGCGCGCGCACGGCGGGCTTCGAGCTACCGCCCACGAACACCTGACCGACTCCCGGCACCTGGGACAGCTTCTGAGCCAGGATCGAATCGCCCACGTCGAACATGCGCGGCACGGGGACGACGTCCGAGGTGAGGGCCAGGATCAGGATCGGGGCGTCGGCGGGATTCACCTTCCGGTACGACGGGTTGTTCACGAGGCTCGCGGGCAGCTCGCTGCGCGCGGCGTTGATGGCGGCCTGGACGTCGCGGGCCGCCGCGTTGATGTTCCGGTTGAGATCGAACTGGAGCACGACCGTGCTCGCGCCGAGCAGGCTCGTCGACGTCATCTCCGTCACGCCCGCGATGCGACCGAAGCTGCGCTCGAGGGGCGCGGCCACCGCGGAGGCCATCGTCTCCGGACTGGCGCCGGGTAGCGACGCCTGCACCTGGATGACGGGGTACTCGACCTGGGGCAGCGGCGCGACGGGGAGGAAGTGGTACGCGATCACCCCGGCCAGCATCAACGCCACGCTGAGCAGCGTGGTGCCGATGGGCCGGCGGATGAATGGCTCGGAGAGGCTGTTCTCGCGCGGAGCGCGACCCGACGCCGTCATTCCGGGACCGGCTGCGGGGTGCGCGCCCCCAGGGTCCGCCGCGCTCGTTCTCGCGCCCGGCGTGCCCAGCGATCGAAGGCCAGGTACACCACCGGCGTCGTGTAGAGCGTCAGGACCTGCGAGACGAGGAGGCCGCCCACGATGGTGACGCCGAGCGGCTGGCGCAGCTCCGAGCCGGTGCCCGAGCTCAGCGCGAGCGGCAGCGCGCCCAGCAGCGCCGCCATCGTCGTCATCATGATCGGGCGGAAGCGCAGCAGGCAGGCCTGGTAGATCGCCTCCGCGGGCGGCTTGCCCTCCTCGCGCTCGGCGTCGAGGGCGAAGTCGATCATCATGATCGCGTTCTTCTTCACGATGCCGATGAGCAGGATGATCCCGATGAGCGCGATGACGCTCAGGTCCATGCGGCAGACGATGAGCGCCAGGATCGCGCCCACGCCGGCCGACGGCAGCGTCGACAGGATCGTCACGGGGTGGATGTAGCTCTCGTACAGCACGCCGAGCACGATGTAGACGGTGATGAGGGCGGCCAGGATCAGCACGGGCTCGTTGGCGAGGGCGGCCTGAAACGCGCGCGCGGTGCCCTGGAAGCTGGCCCGGATCGAGGGCGGCAGGTTGATCTCGCGCTCCGCACGCTGGATGGCGGCGACGGCGTGGCCGAGGGCGCCGCCCGGCGCCAGGTTGAAGGACAGCGTGACGGCGGAGAACTGGCCCTGGTGATTCACGGCCAGCGGCGCCGTTCCCGTCTCGATGCGCGCGAACGACGTGAGCGGGACCTGCGTGTTGTTCGCCGACTTCACCCAGACCGCCTTGAGCGCCTCGGGCGTCTGCTGGTACTCCGGCATCACCTCGAGCACGACGCGGTACTGGTTCAGCTGCGTGAACATGGTGGAGACCTGGCGCTGGCCGAAGGCGTCGTAGAGCGCGTCGTCCACCGCCTGGGGCACCACGCCCAGGCGCGAGGCGGTGTCGCGGTCGATGACGACGTGGGCGGCCAGTCCGCCGATCTGCTGGTCGCTCGCCACGTCGCGCAGCTCGGGCAGCTGGCGCAGCTTGTCGAGCAGACGCGGCGTCCACTCCGCCAGCTCGCGGGCGTCGGCGTCCTCCAGCGAGTACTGGAACTGCGTACGGCTCACGCGGTTCTCGATCGTGAGGTCCTGCACGGGCTGCATGTAGAGCGTGATGCCGTCGACGGCGGCGAGCGCGGGCTGCAGGCGCCGGATGATCGTCGAGGCGTCGGCGCGCCGCTCGTCGCGCGGCTTCAGGTTGATCTGGATGCGGCCGCTGTTCGGCGTCATGTTCGTGCCGTCCACGCCGATGAAGGACGACAGGCTCACCACGTCCGGGTCCTTCAGGATCACGGCGGCGAGCGCCTGCTGGCGCTCCGCCATGGCGGGGAACGACACGGTCTCGGGCGCCTCCGACACGCCGAGGATGACGCCGGTGTCCTGCACGGGAAAGAAGCCCTTCGGCACCACGACGTAGAGCCCGATGGTCACGACCAGCGTGATGACCGTCACCACGAGGGTCAGGCCCTGGTGGCCGAGCACCCAGCGCAGCGTGCGCCCGTACAGCTCGATCGAGCGCTCGAACATCCGTTCCGTGCCGCGATAGAACCAGCCCTGCTGCGCGGTGGGACGATGGCGAAGGAGCTTGGCGCACATCATCGGCGTCAGCGTGAGCGACACCACGGCCGACACCAGGATCGTGACGGCCAGCGTGACGGCGAACTGCCGGAACAGCCGGCCCACGATGTCGCCCATGAAGAGCAGCGGGATCAGCACCGCGATGAGCGACACGGTGAGCGACACGATGGTGAAGCCGATCTGCTCGGCGCCCTTGAGCGCCGCGGTCAGCGGGGAGTCGCCCGCCTCGACGTGGCGCGCGATGTTCTCGATCATCACGATGGCGTCGTCGACCACGAAGCCCGTCGAGATGGTGAGGGCCATGAGGGAGAGGTTGTCCAGGCTATAGCCGAGGAGGTACATCACCCCGAACGTGCCCACGATCGAGATGGGCACCGCGATGCTCGGAATGACCGTGGAGGCAAGGCTGCGCAGGAAGAGGAACATCACCATCACGACCAGCGCGATGGTCAGCACGAGCTCGAACTGCACGTCGGCCACGGACGCGCGGATGGTGTTGGTCCGGTCGGTGAGCGGCGTGACCTCGATCGACGACGGCATCGACGCCTTGAGCTGGGGCAGCAGGCGCTTCACGCGGTCGGCGACCGCGATGATGTTCGCGCCGGGCTGGCGCTGGATGTTGACGATCACGGCGGGCTGGTCGTTCATCCACGCCGCCTGCTTGACCGTCTCCGCGCCGTCGACGACCCGCGCGACGTCGGAGAGCCGCACCGCGGCGCCGTTCTTGTACGCGACGACGACCCGGCCGTAGTCCTCGCTCGTCAGCAGCTGATCGTTGGCCCCGATGGTGAACGCTTGCCGCGGTCCCTCGAGGTTGCCCTTGGCCTGGTCGACGTTGGCCTGCGCGAGGGCGGCGCGCAGGTCCTCCATGCCGAGCCCGTACGACGCCAGCGCGTTCGGATCCGCCTGGACGCGGATGGCGGGCTTCTGGCCGCCGCTGATGCTGACGAGACCGACGCCGGGGAGCTGCGAGATCTTCTGCGCGAGGTTGGTGTCGGCGAGGTCGTGCACGCGCGTCAGCGGCAGCGTGTCCGACGTGAGTGCCAGCGTGAGCACCGGGGTGTCCGCCGGGTTGACCTTGCTGTAGATGGGCGGGCTCGGCAGGTCCTTCGGCAGGTACACCGAGGCCGCGTTCATGGCGGCCTGGACTTCCTGCTCGGCCACGTCGATCTGGTACTCGAGCGTGAACTGCAGCGTGATCAGCGAGGCGCCGAACGCGCTCGTCGACGTCATCTGGCTCAGACCCGGCAGCTGCCCGAACTGGCGCTCGAGCGGGGTGGTGACCGACGACGCCATCACGTCAGGGCTGGCGCCGGGGTAGAAGGTCAGGATCTGGATGGTCGGATAGTCGACCTGCGGCAGCGCGGAGATCGGCAGCTGGAAGTACGCGACCATCCCCGCGAGCAAGACCGCCGCCGTCAGCAGCGAGGTGGCGATCGGACGGAGGATGAACAGCCTGGAGGGACTCATCCCGTACGACGGTAGACGGTCACCGCGATGACGCTATTCAGGTGAGTGCCTTTTCGAGCGGCTCGCCCTCGACGCCCGGCATGGCGATGCCCAGCACGCTGGCGACGGTCGGCGCGACCTGTCGGCTGGTGATCGTCGGGAGCGTGCCGCCGCGCGCGATCCCGGCGCCCGCGGCGAGGAAGAACGCATGGTTGTCCGGGTGGCGAGGGTGGTAGCCGTGGGTGCCCAGGTAGTGCGGCGCCGCGACGACCTCCTC
>JBKPPN010000512.1:0-4114 GCA_046733575.1 Candidatus Methylomirabilota bacterium
CTCGAGACCCCGGCCTGCGTCCGCTACGCCGTCATGATCGCGCTCGTCTTCGGCGGCATGTTCGCCTACATCTCCAACTCGCCCTTCGTGCTCATCCAGGTCTTCGGCGTGCGCAGCGAGCGTTACGGGTTCCTCTTCGCGCTCACCGCGCTGTCGCTCATGATCGCCGCGCTCACCAACGGACGTCTCGTGCGTCGCTTCGCGCCCGAATCCGTGCTGCGCGCCGGCGTGGTGCTGGTCGGCGTGGGTGGCGCGGCATTGCTGGTGTGCGTGCTCGCCCGCGCCGGCGGCATCGCCGGCATCGTGGCGCCGATGATGGTCTACGTGTTCGGCTTCGGCCTCGTCATGCCGAACGCCACCGCGGCCGCGCTGGAGCCCTATCCCGACATGGCCGGCGTGGCGTCGTCGCTCGTCGGCTTTTTTCAAATGGCGGGCGGGGCGCTCGTCGGTTATCTCGTGAACGCGCTCTACAGCGGCACGCCGATGGCCATGGCCGCCTGCATCGCGGCGATGGCGGCGCTGACCGCCATCGTGTACGGGCTCGGGGATTCGCGTCCGCCCGCGCACCTTCGTCGCGTCACGTCACCCTGACGTTCCGAGTCCCTGGCACGTCGATTGATGCGCGAGGGTGGATCAGTACCGAACGGAGGTCGTCACGATGTGGAGATTGAGCGTCCTGCTCGCACTCGTCGTCGCCGTGCTGGCTCCCGTCGCGATGGCCGCGGAGCAGCGGCATTCCGGGACCGTCGTGGCCGTCGACCGCAGCACGGGCACGATCACCATCGAGGAGCTCACCGCGTCGAACGGCGAGACGCCCCGCGCCGTGCGCCGCACCGTGAGCGTCGCACCCGCCGCGACGATCGGGCTCGTCACGCCGACGTCCGACGGGTACAAGAGCCTGACGATGTCGCTGGCCGACCTCCGGCCCGGAGATTTCGTGACGATCGTCATCGGCGGCGAGGCACAGCGTCCGCCGGGCAGTGTCCTCGACGTGATCCGGGAAGCGCCGGCGAGCGCGAGTCCCCGGTAGCGCGCGCCGCGGGCGCGGCGTTAGGTCGGCCGTGTGATCCCGAAGGCGGGAAGAACCTCGTCGGCGAACGCGTTGAGCGCGTCCCAGTCGTAGGGACCCTGGCGGAACGCGATGTTGAGACGCTGGCAGCCGACGTCGCGGTACCGCCCCGCGAGCTCCACCGCGTCCTTCGGCGTGCCGCGGAAGAATCCCGTGCGCGCCCGTGCGTCGTTGCCGAAGTGCGACTGGAACGTCTGCTCGTGGCGCGCCGCCCCGGCCGCGTCGGCGCCGAGATAGAACCCCGCGTTCGCGGTGCGGAGGATCGAGCGGGGATCACGGCCTTCCTTCTCGCACCACTCGTCGAGGATCGCGTTCTTGGCCTTCCACTGCTCGGGACCGAAGTACGGCGCGTTCCAGCCGTCGGCGTAGCGAGCGGCGGCGCGCAGCGTGCGCTTCTCGCCGGCGCCCCCGATCCAGATCCGCATGCGCTTCTGCACCGGGCGCGGGTAGTTCGGCGCGTTCTCGAGCTGGAAGTACTGGCCCTTGAAGTTGGCGCGCTTCTCGTCGAAGAGCAGGCGCAGCGCCTGCGCGTACTCCTCGAGCTGGTCCTCGCGGATGCCGATCCGCTCGAACGGGATCCCGAAGGCGGCGTACTCCGCGCCGTGCCAGCCCGCGCCGATGCCGACCTCGGCGCGCCCGTTCGAGAGGTGGTCGATGCTCGTGAAGATCTTGGCGAGCAGGCCGGGGTTCCGGTAGCTGATGCACGCGACCAGCGTGCCGAGGCGGACACGCTTCGTCTCCACCGCGGCGGCCGTCAGCGTGGTGAAGCACTCGAAGCAGTCGACGTCACCGCCCGCGGGCGGCGATTCCTGGAAGTGGTCCGAGGTCGAGAACCAGTCGAAGCCGCGCTCGTCGGCGAACGTCCACAGCTTGCGCATCTCCTCCAGCGGTCCGCCGAGGTGCCCGATGTGGATCCCGAACGTCATCGCCATGGCGCGCCTCAGAACGCCGCGTCGATGGCGACGTCGATCAGGTACGGCCCGCCGCTCTCCAGCCCGCGCTTGAGGGCGGGACCGACGGCGGGCGACTTCTCCACGCGCTCGCCCGGAACGCCCAGCGCCTTGGCGAGCCCGACGAAGTCGATGGCGGGCGTCAAGTCCATCCCGACGTACACGTCGTCCTCGGCGGAGAAGCCCTTCAGCGCGCGCGTGCGCTGCTTCAGGATGCGGTACGACATGTTGTTGAAGATCACGTAGACGACCGCGAGCGACTCGCGCGCCGCCGTCCACAGCGCCTGATTCGTGTACATCGAGCTGCCGTCGCCGATGAGCGCGACGACCGGACGGTCGCGGAGGGCCAGCTTCACGCCGAGTGCCGCGGGCAGGCCCCAGCCGATGCCGCCGCCGCGCAGACCGAAGAAGCTCTTGGGGTCGGCGCACGGGAACAGCTCCTTGACGCCGGGTCCCGACGAGATCGACTCGTCGATGATCGTCACGTTGCTCGGCACGGCCTTGGCGAGCTCGTTGACGAGCGTGAGGGGCGCGATCGGCGCCTTCTGCGCGTCCTTCTCGGCGCGGGCCACCAGGTCGCCGCGCAGCTGCTGGAACGCCGCCCGCGCCGCGTCGCGTCGCTTCGCGGCGTCGGGGTGACCCTTCGCCGCGGTCTCGCGACGGATCGCCTCGGCCAGCTCGGGCAGCGTCGCCTTCGGATCGCCCACGATGCCGACGCGCGCCGGGTAGTTCTTGCCGATCTCCCATGGATTCACGTCGAGGTGCACGACCGACAGCCCGGGCGGCATGGGATCGACGTCATCGGGCAGCGAGAGCGTGAACAGGTCGCCCCCGACCGAGAACAGCAGATCGTGCCGGATGAGGAGCCCGCGGATCGGCGGACCGAGCCGCGGCATGCCGCCGCCATACAGAGGATGCGTGAAGGGGAAGTTGCACGTGCTCGCCACGCCCTCGGTCATCACCGGGCAGCCCAGCAGCTCCGCGACCTCGACCAGTTCCGCCATCGCGTCGCCGTGCGCCACCGCGTCGCCCGCCACGATGAGCGGCTTCTCGGCGCGCGCGAGGAGACGCGCCGCCTCCGCGATCGCGCTCCGGTCTCCGATCACCCGGGGCGCCACGCGCGTCGGCGTGCCGAGATCCAGATCGCGCTCGTTGTTGAGCACGTCGACGGGCAGCGAGAGGAAGACGGGACCGGTGGGATGCGCGAGCGCGGTCTTCACCGCGCGATGCACGATGCGGGGCAGGTCCTCGACCCGCCTGAGCTCCGTCGACCACTTCACGAACGGCTGTGCGACGGGCGGCAGCTCCGACCACAGGATCGGCTCGGTCGCGGTGAAGCACTGGTCGTGCTGCCCCGCCGTGACGAGCAGCGGCGCCCCCGCCTTCTGCGCGTCGTAGAGCATGCCCATGGCGTTCCCGAGCCCGGGCGAGACGTGGACGTTGACCGCGCCCAGCCCGCCGCTCGCCTGCGCGTAGCCGTCGGCCATGGCGATGGCGACGGACTCCTGCAGCGCCAGCACGTATCGAATGCCCGGCGATCGCGCGAGACCATCCATGAGCGGCAGCTCCGTGGTGCCGGGGTTGCCGAACATGACCGAGACACCTTCCTGACGAAGCACTTCGAGGAACGCTTGCTTGCCGCTCATGTATGGCATGGCCGGGATCTTGCCCGCTGCTCTCCAACGACGCCAGCAAGCTCGCCGTCCCCGTCGTTTGGGGGCGTCGAGCCCGTGCGCGAAGCGGAAACCCGAGGGGCGGCGCGGCTGGGCCGCGCCGTCTCCGAGCTGGGGGGGTGGGGGCGTCGAGCGCGTGCGCGAAGCGGAAACCCGAGGGGCGGCGCGGCTGGGCCGCGCCGTCTCCGAGCTGGGGGGTTTGGGGGCTTCGAGCCCCCCATGGAGTCAATGCGCCATCAGGACGGGGACTGTCATGGTGCGAAAGATGTCGCGGGTCGCCCCGCCGAGGACGACCTCGCGGAGGCGCGAGTGACCGTACGCGCCCATCACGATGAGGTCGGCGGCGAGATCGGCTGCGCGCGACAGCAGCAGCGCGCTGACGTCCAGGTCGTCCGACCGCATCACCGAGGGTTCCGCGGGCA
>JBKPPN010000513.1:0-6647 GCA_046733575.1 Candidatus Methylomirabilota bacterium
CGCGTAGGTCGCCTTCTGCGGGTCGGCGATGCGGTAGTAGATGACGGCGTCGATGTCGATGGTCACGTTGTCCTTCGTGATCACCGGCTGGCTCGGGAAGTTGAGCACCTGCTCGCGCAGGTCGATGCGCGTCGTCGAGCCCGAGGTGACGCGCTTGATGCCGGTCACATCGGCCTCGAAGTAGCGCACGTCGATCGGGCGCGGGCGCTCGATGAAGGGGATGAGGAGGTTGAACCCCGAGCGGCCGAGGCGGTGGAAGCGCCCGAGCCGCTCGATGACCATCACCTCGGCCTGCCCGATGATCTTGATCGAGCTGGTCGTGATGAAGAGCGCGACGAGCGCGGCGACGAGCAGGACGATGAAGCCGACGGTCATGAGGGTGGGGCTCCGTGAGGGGGCTGACTGATGTTACGGTGGGGACGCGTACGACTCAAGCACGAAGCACTGCAAGGAGGCGGCACGGGGAACGAGGCACGAGGGCCGGGAGGCTCCTGGTTGGTTGAACGGCCACGCGTCGCGTCCCGTGCCTCGTTCCCCGTGCCGCGTGCCGCCTTTCGGCCGCTCAGTCCTTCCACTCCGCGATGAAGATGTTCGTCTCCCCCGGCTTCGCGCCGTGGCGGTTCGAGGCCCACACCAGGTGTCGGCCGTCGGGGCTGAACTGGGGGAAGCCGTCGAAGTCGGGATTCGTGGTCACCGGCTCGAGGTTCGCGCCGTCGAGGTCCACCAGGTAGAGGTCGAAGTTGCGGCTGCGCGGGGTGCGGTAGTTCGACGAGAAGATGATCCGCCGCCCATCGGGGGTGAAAAAGGGCGCGAAGTTGGCGCCGCCCAGCCGGGTGACCTGGCGCTGGCCGCTGCCGTCGGCGTTCATCACCCAGATCTCCATGCGGTTCGGGCGCACGATGTTCTGCGCGAGCAGCGCCCGATACTGCGCGAGCTCGGCCGAGTCGGTGGGGTGGTAGGCGCGGTAGACGATGCGGCGGCCGTCGGGGGAGAAGAAGGCGCCGCCGTCGTATCCGGGCGTCGTCGTTAGGCGGCGAACGTTCGAGCCGTCCACGCCCATGGTGTAGATCTCGAGGTCGCCGTCCTTGAGCGAGGTGAAGACGATCGTCCGGCCGTCCGGCGAGAGCGTCCCCTCGGCGGTGTAGCGCCCGTAATGGGTGAGGCGCCTGAGGTTCGAGCCGTCGGCGTCCGCGGTGTAGATGTCGAACGGGTCGAGCCCCCACACGTAGCCCTTCGACGGGTCGGGGCGCGGCGGGCAGGCACTGTCGACGGCGTGGGTGGAGGCGAAGAAGATCTTCCGGTCGCCGGCGAAGAAGTAGCCGCAGGTCGTCTTGCCCGTGCCGGTCGAGACGCGGCGCAGCCCCGAGCCGTCGGTGCGCATGACGTACTGCTGGTCGCAGCTCCGGCCGTCGCGCGTGCTCTGAAAGATCAGGCGGCGGCCGTCGGCGCTGAAGTACGCCTCGGCGTTCTCGCCGCCGTGGGTGAGCTGGCGGATGTTGGTGAGGTGGCGCTCCTCTCCGGCCGCGGCCGGGACGACGGGCGGACTGGCGAGGCGCGATGCGCAGGCCGCGAGCGCGCAGGCCGCGAGCGCGCAGGCCGCGGGCAACACCGAGAGGGCGGGGAGCAACGCAAGTCGTCGTGGACGGATCACAGGACGTCGTTCGCTGTTGGCGGTTCGCGGTTGACGGTGGACGGTAACAGCGGAGAGCCCCCGGGACGCCGCTCGAGCGGCGTCCCGGGGGCTCTCCTGTCGATCGTCAACCGCGAACGGTAAACCGTGAATTGTCCTTACGGCTTCTCGGTCGGCGGCGGGGTGCGCGACGCCGCAGCGGTGGCCCCCGCCGCGCGCTGCGGCGTCGGGGCGGCCTGGCTCGCGGCGAGCGTGAACAGCTCGCGCTGGGTGGGCGCGCGCTGCAGGAGCTCCACCGCCTTCTTGAGCTGCGAGTCCTGCGGCAGGGTGCGGCGGCGGAGCGTCGAGTCGCCGTACACGAGGCGCGTGAGGCGGTACTCGAGCTGGCGGTCGACGTAGGCCGAGCCCGCGTCGTAGACCTTCTTGTCCACCTTCACGCCGGCGCTCTGCAGGCGGCGGTAGAACTCCTCCCGCCACTGCGGCTGCACGGTGAACGTCGGCGACGTGATGGTCGGCTTGAGCGAGATCGCGTAATCGGCGAGCGTCGTGTAGACGTCCTGTACCTTCGGCGTGAGCGCCTTGGCGAGCGTCTGCTCGGCGGAGCTGATCGTGTCCGGCTTGATGATCAGGTCGGGGGTGATGCCGCCGCCGCCGTAGACCGTGCGCCCGGCGTCGCTCTTGTAGGCCGGCCGGGTCTTGCGTACCGCGTCGGTCTCGAGCGAGTCGGGGGCCGTGTCGGCGACGAAGCGGCCGTCCACCACCTTGCGCTCCTTCTGGATGGAGCGCCCGCTCGGCGTGAACCACTTCGCGGTGGTCATCTTGAGGGCGTAGCCGCCCTCGAGCGGGAAGAGCGTCTGCACGAGCCCCTTGCCGAACGACGTCGTGCCGACGAGAACGGCGCGGTCGTGGTCCTGGAGCGCGCCGGCCACGATCTCGGCCGCCGACGCCGAGCCGTCGTCCACGAGCACGACGAGCGGGATGTTCGCCGCGAGCGCCGCGTTCTGCGCCGCGTAGACCTGCGGCTGCGTCCCGCGCCCGCGCACGCTGACGATCTCCTGCCCTTCCTTGAGGAAGACGTTGCTGACCGAGAGCGCTTGGTCGAGGATGCCGCCCGGGTTGTCGCGCATGTCGAGCACGACGCCCTTCGCCCCCGCCTTCGTCAGCCGGTTGAGCGCCGCGACCACTTCGTCAGTCGCCGTCTCGTTGAACTGCTGGAAGAGGATGTAGCCGACCTTGTCGTCGAGCAGGATCGCGTACGGCACCGCCGGGATGTGAATCACGGCGCGCGTGAAGCGCACGGCGATCGGATCGGCGACGCCGGGGCGGGTGAACTTGACGTTGATCTTGCTCCCCGGAGTGCCCTTCAGCGCGTCGGAGACCTGGTCGAGCTTCCACCCCTTCGTGGCCGCCGTGTCGACCTGGATGATGCGGTCGCCCTCGCGGATCCCGGCGTTCTCGGCCGGCGTGTTCGGGAAGACGCGCGCGACCGTGATGTTCCCCTTCACGTCCTCGATCTGCATCCCGACGCCGCCGTAGCGGCCCCCCGTCTGGGTCGTGAAGCTCGAGAGCTCCTTCGGCGTGAAGAGTACGGTGTAGGGGTCGTTCAGCTCGTGCACGAGCCCCTTGGCGGCCTTCTCGTACAGCCCCGCGGCGTCGACCGTGTCCACGAAGCGCTGCGAGACGATCGACAGGACCTGGTCGAAGAGGCGCGCGTTGTCGCGCCCCGTGCGGTCCTGCAGGACGAAGCCGCCAGCGAGGAGCGGAACGATCGCGAGCGACACGACGGCGATGGTGCGTTTCCGGGACATTCGACCTGAGCTCGGCTGAAGAAATCGGTGCGGCGCGTATACGAAAGGAATACGCGCCAGGGCTGCGATCGTTCCGAAAGGACGGACGCGCGAGCAGAAGGAAACGGTACGGCGGAGCTCGCGAACTCCACCGTCCCACGACGACGTCCCCTACGGACGTCACACTTGGCGCAGCGGCAGTGCGAGCCGGCGCCACCCGAGGTGGCGCCGGACGCCGCGCACTACCTGTACAGCAGCAGGCCCGGTACCAGCGGCCAACTACATGCCCGGCCCGCGCCCTCCGCCGATGCCGCCGCCGCCGCCCGCCATGCCGCCCCCACTCATACCGCTACCGCCCATACCACCTCCTCCACCCATGCTACCGCCGCCTCCCATTCCCCCTCCCATTCCGCCGCCTGTGCCACCACTCATGCCGCCGCTCATGCCGCCGCCCATCATGCCCCCGCCAGTGCTGCCACCACTGCCGGCGGCGGCGCTGCTACCTTCGGGGCTCCCGGAGGCGAGGAGCTGTTGCCACGTCACCTCCTGGCCCTTGCGGAACCCCTTCTGCGTGAGCTTTACCCCTTCCGGTGAAATTGCCACCGTGTACGCCTGGCCGTCGATCTCGATCTCACGCTTGATCGTCTTGTCGAGCTTAGTGGTCATCGCGTTCGTCCTCGGGGCTGAGAGGTGAGCAAGAAGGGTGACGCAGGGTGGGGGCCAAAAGCAGGGGCTGGGAGCTGCGGTTCAGGGGTTAGTCGAGCGCTTATGGGGTTAACGCTACAACACCCCGCAACAGAGCGAGAGGGCCTGGGGGTAAGCAGGTGGGTCCCGTCCTCACGGCTGGCGGCTGGCCAGGACGTAATCTACGTACCACTCGCGCTGAGCCTGCCGCACGGCGACGTCGCGTACCAGTCCGGCGGCGAGCAGCATCTCGTGGGCCGGTTGGAGCACGCGCTGCAGGTGCGACGGGTAACGCTGGGTGAGCGGAAGCTGCTCGGCGATGCGTGCCAGCGCGACTCGCCACGTCACCTTCCCCTCGGCTCGCGCCACCTCCAGCAGCCGGTAGAGGCGTCGCGCCACCGGTGAGGAGAGCGCGGCGTAGCGGGAGGCGGAGAGGGTGACGGTGTGGTCGGCGGCGATGTTGGCGCGCATGAGCGGAGAGAGGGCAACGCGGGCGACGCCGGGCTCGTTCGCCGTCAGGGCAGGGAAGAGGGTGAGCTGGTCGCGGTCACTCGTCCGCCGCCGCTCGATCGTGACCGAGCTGAGAATCGTGAAGCGTCCGTCGAGCGCGTGGCCCGCCATGGCATCGAAGTAGACGCCCGTGGACTCGAGCGTCGTCCGCTCGAGGCGCGTGAGCGCGGCACGCAGCTGCTCGTACGTCCGTCCGTCCACCCGCCGCCCCATCGAGCGGAGAAAGGCGTGCAGCGTGAACGTGATGACCCCGTCCGCCGGCAGCGCCGCCTCGTGGTAGCGGTGCAGCAGCTCGACGTAGACGTCCTGGTCGAAGGTCCCCGGAAGCCGGTCGCCCGGACTCGGCAGCACGCGCCACCGCCCCCCGGAGTCGGGAGTGAAGGCGACGATGGCGTCATCCGCCGCGGAGTCGCTGAGCCGGAAGAGCGGCAGCGCCTCCAACGACCGGTCGAGGACGATCGCCCGGGCCAGAGGGCGCCGGCGCACGGCGAGGGTCATGGGTCAAAGAGTGCGGCAGGAATGCAACGAGTGCAACAGGCAGAAGCGTTACCAGCGTGGAGCCTGTAGCGTCGAGGGGGATCGCCCGACCGGCCAGGAGGTCCCCTCCACGCTCTGCGCTCCACGCGGGCCGTTGGAACGGCCTCTGCGTTGACCTCACGCACTCATTTTCCGGACCGGAATGAAAAAGGTCTTCAAGTTCATTGGCGTGGTCGTCGGGATCGCCCTCGTCGCGGTGCTGGCGCTCGTGGGGTGGCAGACGATGACGCGCGGCACGCCGGTCGGGGTGATCCGCCTGCAGAGCGACCGCGGCACCGGCGTGCCGCCGGTGAACGACTCGCTGTTCGCGCGCGTGACCGAGATGTTCTCAGGGCTGCACCTCGACCCCGGCAACGCGGTTCAGATCATGGAGAACGGGGAGGGCACCTACCCGCAGCTCTGGCGCGACCTGGCGGCGGCGCAGCGGACGATCACAGTCCAGATGTACTTCTGTAAGCCGGGCGTCGTCGCGGACTCGATGGCGAAGTACCTCATCGACCGGGCGCGACACGGCGTACGCGTGCTCTTCCTCTTCGACGCCTTCGGCTCTGGCCCGCTGCTCGATGACGACGCGTACGTCAAGGCGCTGACCGACGCCGGGGTCGAAGTGGCGCGACTCCGCCCCGTGCACTGGTATAGCCTGAACAAGGCGAACAACCGCTCGCACGTGCGCGTCGTGACGGTAGACGGACGCGTGGGCTACACGGGGGGGTTCGGGCTCGCTGACTACTGGCAGGGCGACGGGCGGCGGGACGGCCAGTGGCGCGAGACGAACGTGCGCTTCGAGGGCCCGGCGGTGATGCAGCTCCAGGCGATCTTCGCGGCGGCCTGGGCGGAGGCGACGCACGAGCTGCTCGTGGGCGACGCCTTCTTCCCGCGCGCCGGCTTTCGCGCGGGGTCGGGCGACGTGCCGGCGGGGATCCTGTTCGCGCTCCCGACGACGGGGAGTACGCCGGCCGAGCGCTTCATGGCGCTCTCCATCGCGTCGGCGAAGAAGTCGCTCTACATCGCCAACTCCTACTTCGTCCCCGACGACGACTTCCGCCGCTTTCTCAAGGACGCGGTGCGGCGCGGCGTCGACGTGCGGGTGCTGACGGCCGGCCCGAAGACCGACGTCAAGACGACGACCTACGCCGGGCGGGCGCGCTACGAGGAGCTGCTGCGGGCCGGCGTGCGCATCTACGAGTACCAGCCGACGATGATGCACGCCAAGACGATGGTCGTCGACGGGCTGTGGGGGACGATCGGCTCGATGAACTTCGACAACCGCTCGCTCGCCTTCAACAACGAGTCGAACCTCGTCACCCTCGACCCCGCGGTGGGCGCGGCAATGGACAGGATGTTCCTCGAGGACCTGCGCTACTCGAAGGAGCAGACGCTCCCCGAGTTCGAGCGGCGGGGGTGGGGGGAGCGGGCGCTCGAGACGGGAGCCAATTTGCTCTCGCGGCTACTGTAGGAATGCCAAGCGTGCAGCGTGGAGCGTGCAGTGAGGAGTACCT
>JBKPPN010000514.1:0-5310 GCA_046733575.1 Candidatus Methylomirabilota bacterium
TGCCCCTGGCCGACAGCACCGCCGCCACCCGCGGCACCACGACGGGGGTCAGAACGTGCTGTGGGGCCAGGTGGGACACGTGCAGTCCGGCGGCGCCGCCGAACGACAGCAGCGCGAAGCGGCGCGGGTCGACGCCGCGGCGCACGGAGACGAGACGGACCCCCTCGGCCATGCGCGTGTTGATGACCTGGGTCACGCCCCACGCGGCGCGCACGCGGTCCATGCCGAGCCGGCTCCCGAGCGCATCGAGCGCCCGCTCCGCCGCGGCGACGTCGAGGCGCGCCTCCCCGCCCAGGAAGCGCTCGGCGTCGAGGTAGCCGAGCACGACGTTGGCGTCGGTCACCGTCGCCTCGGTGCCGCCGCGGGCGTAGCACGCGGGGCCGGGGTCGGCGCCGGCGCTCTGCGGACCGACCTGCAGGATGCCGCCCGCGTCGACCCACGCGATCGATCCGCCGCCCGCGCCGATCGACACGATGTCGAGGCTCGGCAGCGCGACCTTGTGCTCGCCCACGGCGCGGTCGGTGGCCAGCGTGGCCTCGCCGCCCGCGATGAGCGAGATGTCGGTGCTCGTGCCGCCCATGTCGAACGGGATCAGATCCGGCGCGCCGGCCAGCCGCGCGCAGTACCGCGCGGCGGCCACGCCACCCGCGGGACCCGACAGCACGGCGCCCGCGGCCATCCGCGCGGACTCGTCGATGGGCGTCACGCCGCCGTGCGACTGCATGATGAGGACGGGCCGCTTGTAGCCCGCCTCGGCGAGCCGACGCTCGAGGTTGACGAGATAGCGGGACAGGATGGGACCGACGTAGGCGTTGACCACGGTGGTGCAGACGCGCTCGTACTCCTTGATCTGCGGCAGCACCTCGGACGACAGCGACACGTAGGCGTCGGGCATCGCGCGCGCCACCGCGTGCCGGGTGAGCTGCTCATGCCGCGCGTCGCGGTACGCGTGGAAGTAGCAGACGGCGACCGACTCGACACCCGCCTTCTGCAACGTCGCGATGGCGCGATCGAGCGACGCCTGGTTGAGTGGCGTGGCGACCCGACCGTCGGCTCGCAGCCGCTCGCGGACGCCGAGGCGCAGCGCGCGCGGCACCAGGGGGACGGGCGGCGGCACGCGCAGGTTGTAGCGGTCGTCCTTCAGCCCTTCGCGCATCTCGATGACGTCGCGATGCCCGTCCGTGGTCAGCAGTCCCACGCGGGCGCCCTTGCGCTCGAGCAGGGCGTTGGTGGCCACGGTGGTGCCGTGCACGATGCGCTCGGTGTCGGCGAGCAGCGCGGCGCGCTCGATGCCGAGCTCGCGGGCCAGCTTGCTCAGGCCCTCCAGGACGCCGACGGCGGGATCGCGCGGCGTCGACGCGGACTTGGCGATCGTGACGCGGCCGTCGTCGTCGACGGCGACCAGGTCCGTGAACGTGCCGCCGACGTCGATGCCGATGCGGTACGTCATCGCGCCACCGCCTTCAGTCCGAGCAGACGCTGCGCGTTCTCGTGCTCCACGGCGCGCAGGTCCTCGGCGCTCAATCCATGGCGGAACAGGCTCTCGACGTGCTCGATCGACGTGCGGAAGGGAAAGTCGGTGCCGAACAGCACCTGCGAGATCGGCACCAGCTCCAGGAGCGGTCGCAGGGCCATGGCGTGGGAGGCCTGCGCCACGTCGTAGTGGAAGCGGCGCAGCTCGTGCAGCACGCCCTTCGGCACGCGCGACGCGAGCGACTTCTGCATCTCGGGCAGACGCGTGAAGCGCTCGATGAGGAACGGCATGGTGCCGCCGGCGTGACAGAAGATGAAGCGCGCGTGCTGACAGCGCGCGGCCGTGCCGGTGAAGAGGAGGCTGGCGAGCGTCCGCGTGGTGTCGGTCGCGTACTCGATCACCGACCCGGGGATGTCGGGGAGCAGGTTCTCGCAGCACGCCGGCGTGGTGGGATGCACGAACACGACGGCGCGACGGCGATCGAGCTCGTCCAGCACCGGGACGAAGGCGGGATCGCCGAGCCAGCGGTTCTGGTAGCTCGTGAGCACGCCGACGCCGGTGGCGTGCAGGGTGTCGAGGGCGTACTCGATCTCGCGCAGGCTGGCGTCGACGTCGGGCAAGGGCAACGCCGCGAAGCTGCCGAAGCGCGTGGGGTGATCGGCGACGAGCCGCGCCGCGAACTCGTTGCTCTCCCGCGTCACGCCGACGCGCGCCTTGCCGTCGAGGAACGACGTCGCGGGCGTGGTGAGCGACGTGATCGCGGTCGCGACGCCGGCGCGATCCATGTCGGCGAGGGACTTGTCGAGCGTCCAGGAGAGCGTGGGCGGCGCGCCGACGCCCGCCTTCGACACCGCGGCGAGGTAGCTCGGCGGCGAGACATGATGGTGAACGTCGATGCGATGCGCCGTCGCGGTCATCGGGCCCGGCCTGCGCGAGTCGGCTTCCGCGGCGACGCCGGACGCCGGGCGGACGGCTGACGCATGACGAAGCCCATCGCCATGTCCGCCGCGCGTTCGGCTTCCGTGCGCTGCCGTGCATCGCCCCAGCCACCGCCGCCGCCGGACTCGACGAGGAACGTGGCGCCCGCGGGGACGTCGACGCCGACCTCCTTCGTCTTCAGCACGCGCGTCTTGCCCTTCGAGACGAGTCGATAGAAGTGCGGCTTGCCGTCGGCGCCGCCCGACATCCCGCACGCGCCGTGGCGGACGCCGTCGCCCGCCGTGTTGGCCCGCGCGGGCTCCTTCGTCTCCACGACGAACTCGAGCTCGCCGCCCGGGCCGCCGCGATACCGGCCGTCGCCGCCGGAGTCGGGACGGAACTCGTGACGCTTGAAGAAGAGCGGGAAGCGGACCTCCGTGACTTCGATGCTGCCAAACTTGATGCCCCCTGCGGCCTGCCACTCGCCGGCGCCGGGCCAGCCGTCGCCCGCGGACGACGCGCCGCCGCCGGGACGGCCCTGGAACATGTGCCAGATGAACTGTCGCCCCGTGGTCGGATTGGTGCCCTGGATGGCGATGCGGAAGCGACGGCCCCAGCCTGCCATGGCTCGCGCCGGACACGAGCCCGAGAGCGCCTTGATCACCGCCTCGCCGATCTCCTGCGCGCAGCAGTTGGTGCACAGCGTGACGGGTGCGGGCGGCTTCGCCCACGCGATGGTGCCCTCCTTCGCGATGACCGTCATCGGGCGGAACGCGCCGTCATTCTTCGGGATGTCGGGGTCGATCAGGTACGCCAGGGCCATCGCCACGGACGCGCGCATGTTCGCGTACGAGGAGTTGATGAAGCTCGTGGTCTGCGGGCTGGCGTCGCTGATGTCGACGGTGAGGTCAGAGCCGCGCTTGGTGACGACGGCGCGGATCCACAGATCGCGGTTGCCGCGGCCGTCGTCGTCGATGATCGCCGTGCCCTCGAACACGCCGTCCTTCCACTCGGCGATGCAGGCGCGCGTGCGTCGCTCCGCGGCGTCCAGCACCGCCTCCACGCCGGCCATCGCCTCCTTCACGCCGTGCTCGGCGAGCAACGCCTGGAGCCGTCGCTCCCCCACGCGCGCGGAGCCGATCATGGCCGCGAGGTCACCGCGGAAGTCACGGGGATGACGGACGTTGGTGACGATCATCTGCATCACGTCGTCGCGCAGGACGCCTTCCTCGTAGAGCTTGAGGGGCGTGATGCGTAGGCCCTCCTGCCAGATCTCCGTCGCGCCGGGGTTGTAGGCGCCGTGCGTCGCCCCGCCGATGTCCGACTGGTGCGAGCGGTTCACCGACCAGAACAGCAGTCGGCCCTCGGCGAACACGGGGACGAAGGCGGTGAGGTCGGGCAGGTGATTGTTGCCGCTGTAGGGATCGTTGAGGAGGAACACGTCGCCGGGCTTCACGCGATCGCCGAAGAAGTCGCGCAGCGCGATGACGGCCCACGGCAGCGCGCCGACGTGGATGGGCACGTGCTCCGCCTGCGCGATCAGCCGGCCGTCGGGATCCAGGATGGCCGTGGAGAAGTCGCGGCTCGAGTTGAGGATCTGCGAGTACGAGGTGCGCAGCATCGCCTCGCCCATCTCGGCCACGATGGCGTGCAGGCGGTGCTGGATGACGGACACGGTGATGGCGTCGATGGCGGTGGTGGTCATGCGCGAATTATACGTCCCGCCCTGCGGTAAGATCCCGCGCCAGAGACGCGCCGGACCGACGCGGGACACGCGCCGGGCGCGCGCCCCGGGAGGCCCAGGATGACGAGATCCCTCGATCGCCGCACGTTCGTTCGCCACTCGGCCGTCACGGCCGCCGTGCTCTCGGGGGCGCCATCCCTCGCGCCCTCGCGCGCACGCGCACAGTCGGCACCCATCACCATCGGCGTGCTCGCGCCGCTCACGGGCGTGTTCGCGGCGTACGGCCGCGACATCGTCGACGGCGGTCAGCTCTACGTCGACGAGGTGGGCGGACAGATGGGGACGCGCAAGGTCCAGCTCGTCGTAGAGGACTACCAGGTCAAGCCCGACGTGGCGCTCACCAAGATGCGCAAGCTCGTGGAGCGCGACCGCGCCCAGGCCGTCGTCGGCATCGTCCTCTCCGCGGCCGCCCTCGCGGTGAAGGACTACGTCAACGCGCAGAAGGTCCCCCTCGTGATCTCCGGGTTCGCGGTGGCGGAGAACCTGACGCTGCAGCTCAACCCCTACGTGTTTCGCGTGACCTACAGCGCGTGCATGCCGGCCGCGCCGATCGCGGCGTGGACGTATCGCACGCTCAGGGCGCGGCGGGCCGCGATCATCGCCTCGGACAGCGTCGGCCCGCT
This sequence comes from Candidatus Methylomirabilota bacterium, assembly GCA_046733575.1. Lineage (GTDB taxonomy): Bacteria > Methylomirabilota > Methylomirabilia > Rokubacteriales > CSP1-6 > JBKPPN01. Next base: position 4,760 of record JBKPPN010000514.1, read on the forward strand.
CGAGATCATGATGGCGTGGGCGCGCGGCTTCGAGGAGGCGGGCGGCAAGATCGTGCAGGAGGTCTACGCGCCGCTCGGCACGGCGGACTTCGCGCCCTACGTGGCGCAGCTCCGCACCGACGTCGACGTCTTCGGCGTGCAGACGGTGGGCGCGGACGGCATCCGCTTCGTGCGGCAGTTCGCGGAGTACGGCCTCAAGGGCAAGATCCCGCTCGTCGACGCCTCGGTCGGGTTCAGCGATCTCACCCTCCTGCCCGGGGGCGGCGACGCCGTCGTCGGCGCGTACTCGAGCCAGCCCTACCAGCACACGCTCGACACGCCGCGGAACCGGAAGTTCGTGCAGGCCTTCCGCGGCAAGTTCAACCGCGATCCCGGCGCCTCGGCCGCGTTCACCTACGTCGCCATGGCGGCCATCGACCAGGCCCAGAAGGCCATCGGCGGCCAGGTCGAGGACTCTGCCAAGCTGGCCGAAGCGCTGCGCAGGATGGACATCGAGGCCCCGCACGGGCGCGTGCGCTTCGACCGCTTCCAGAACGTGATCACCGACATTC
>JBKPPN010000515.1:0-4641 GCA_046733575.1 Candidatus Methylomirabilota bacterium
AGCTGCAGCAGAAGGCGCTCGCCACCGCGGGCATCCATCACGCCCCCGGCTGCTGACGGCGGCGCGGACCCGAGCCTTCGCGAGCTCGCCGACCTGGTGGGCTCGGGGGAGGCGATGGACCTCGCGCGCGGCGCGCTCCTCATCGCGCGCATCGAGTACCCGAGCCTCGACGTGGCGCGCGAGCTCGCGCGCCTCGACGACCTCGCCCGGCGCAGCGCCGCGGCATCCGTCCCCGCACCACGCGCCCGCCTCGAGCGCGTGCGGCGCTTCCTCTTCGAGGAGGAGCGATTCCGGGGCAACGCCGACGCGTACTACGACCCGCGTAACAGCTGCCTGAACGACGTCCTCACGCGCAAGGTCGGGATCCCGATCACCCTCTCGGTCGTCACGATGGAGATCGGCCGGCGCGTCGGTCTCGCCATCGAGGGTGTCGGCTTGCCCGGTCACTTCGTCGTGCGCGCCGACGTCGACGGGGAGCCCGTCGTCATGGATCCCTTCGACGGCGGCAGCATCGTGGGTCCCGAGCGAGCGGCGGAGATCGTGAGCCGCGCGGTCGGACGTCCGGTGGAGCTCCATCCCGAGCACTTCGCGCCGGTGACCACGCGCGCCATCCTCGTCCGGATGCTGATGAACCTCCAGGGCATCTACGTGCGGGCGGAGGCGTGGGACAAGGCGCTCGGCGTGCTCGATCGGCTGTTGCTCCTCGACTCCGACGGGGCGCAGACGCATCAGCGCAACCGCGGGTCGGTCCTCCTGAAGCTGGGACGCCTCGGTGAGGCGGCCTCGACGTGGGAGCGCTACCTCGGCCGCTACCCTGAGGCCGACGACGCCGGCGACGTGCGACGCCAGCTGCGCGCCGTGCGACAGGCGCTCGCGTCGCGCAACTGACGTCGCGCTGGCCGCGGCGCCGTGCGCGCTATTCGCGCGCGCGCAGCTCCGCGACGAGCCGCGACTTCAGGATCTTGCCCGTGGGTCCCTTCGGCAGCGCGTCGCGTACGTCGATCCGGCGCGGACACTTGTAGGGCGCGAGCCGTCCGCGGCACCACGCCGTGAGGTCGTCGACGGTCGCGCGCGCGGCCGCGCGCAGCGTGACGAACGCGGCCACCTCCTCGCCCAGATCCGCGTGAGGCACGCCGATGACGGCGGCGTCGAGCACGTCGTCGTGCGTGAGCAGCGCCGCCTCCACCTCCTGAGGATAGACGGAGTAGCCGCCGCGGAGGATCAGGTCCTTCTTGCGCCCCGCGATGCGGACGAACCCGTCGGCGGTGATCGTGGCGAGGTCGCCGGTGCGGAACCAGCCGTCGACGAGGACGGCGCGCGTCTCCTCCTCCGCGTCCAGATAGCCGTCCATCACGCCGGGCGTCCTCAGCCAGAGCTCGCCGATCGCGCCCGGCGGCTGCACCACGCCGTCGTCGTCGACGACGCGGCCGTCCACCCCCGGCAGCAGCTTGCCGATGGCCTCGGGAAAGTCGCGCGCGTCGTCGGCGGTGTAGGAGACCGGCCGGAAGAGCTCGGTCATGCCGAAGCCGCGGAGGATCCGGACGCCGGTCCGTCGCCGCCATTCCTGCGCGAGCTCCCACGGACACGGGGCCGCGCCGGAGAGCGCGAAGCGGACGCTCGAGAGATCGGCCGCGTCGAGCTCGGACGACGCGAGCAGCCGGCTGTACATGGTGGCCACGGCGGGCAGCAGCGTCACGCGATGTCGGGCCACCGCGGCCAGCACCGCCTCCGGGCTGAAGCGCTCGACGATCACCACCGCGGCGCCGGTGATGAGGGGAGCGAGCAGGGCGCCGTTGAGACCGTAGGAATGGGGAAACGGCAACACGCCGAGCACGCGATCGGCCGGCGTCAAGCCCATCATGGCGGCCCAGGAGCGATTGGCCCACGCGGTCGCAGCGTGCGAGAGCAGCGCGCCCTTCGGTCGTCCCGTGCTACCCGACGTGTAGAGCACGATGGCGGGCGCGACGGGGTCGACGGTGTCCCACGCCGCGACGCCGTCGTCGGCGCGATCGAGCACGGCGACGGGCCTGAGATCGGCCACGATGCGCGCGTTCTCCGCCGCGGTGAGCTGGGGATTGAGCGGCGCGACGGTGAGCCCGCGCTTGAGCGCGCCCAGCAGGGCGACGACGAAGCCCGCGCCGTTCGGAAACGAGATCGCGATGCGATCTCCCTGTGACGTGCCGCGGTCGGCGAGCGCGCGCGCCACGCCGCGCGCGCGTGCGTCGAGCTCGGCGTAGGTCAGATGGCCGTCGTCCCAGAGCAGGGCGGGCCGCTCGGGGAAGCGGCGCGCGGCGTCCTCGACGAGCGAGACGACGTTAAAGGCCGAACTCCTCCAGGTGCAGGCGCTCCCACACGCCGGCGGGGAAGCGGTGGCGCGGCGTGTAGGCCGCGAGCGACGGCTTGGCTGTGGCGTCCACGCCCCACTTGGCCGTGAAGCCGTCGTCGCCCTCCCGCGAGGAGGGATCGAGGTCGGAGCCGCGCGCGTGGCTCACGATCGTGATGTCGCGATCGGGCTGGCAACGCGTGGCGATCGCCCACGTCACCTGACGGTCGTCGTACACGTCGACGTCGTGATCGACGACGACCACGCGCTTCATGTAGAGGTCGGCGCCCAGGACCGCGAGGATCGCATTCTTCGCCTGGCCCCGCAGCCGCTGCTCGATCGACACGTAGCACGTGAACGGCGCCGGCACGCGGATGGCCTTGATGGACGGCACCATGGCGCGCACGGCGCGGTAGAGGTTCGCCTCCATGGGAATCGTCGACAGCAGCATGTGGTCGAGGTGGGCCACCGTGATGTCCTGGAAGTAGGCGCCGGCGCGATGCGTGATGGCGTTGACCTTGACGACCTCGCGCTGACGCTCGCCCAGGCTGTAGCCGGTGAACTCCCCGAACGGCCCCTCCGCCACGCGCGCGCCGGGCAGGATCTCCGCCTCGATGATCATCTCGGCGTGCGCAGGGACGAGCACGTCGGACGTCTCGCACTTCACGAGCTCGAGCGGCTCGCCGAAGAGCCCGCCCATGATGCCGCGCTCGTCCTCGTCGATGGAGCCGATGGCGAGCGAGCCCAGCGCCACGGCGGGGTGCACGCCGAGCGCGAACGCCACGGGCAGCGATTCACCGCGCGCCTCCGCGAGCCGATGGAACTCCCAGAGGTGCTTGCCCGTGGTGAGGTGGATCGACGTGCGGTTCTTGCCCTGGATCATCAGACGGTTGTAGGCGCAGTTCCACAGCTCGCGCGTGGGGTCCTTGGCGAACGAGATGGCCGCGGTGATGTAGGCGCCGCCGTCGCCCTCGTGATGGACGATCTGCGGCAAGTCGTAGAGTTTTACCTGGTCGCCGGTGAGCACCACGTCCTTGACGGGTCCCGTCGATACCACGCGCGGCGGGACCGGACGGTCCATGGCCGCGAGGTAGCGCGTCAGCATGTCGTGCGGCGCGACGTTCATCGCCGCGGCAAGGCGGCCGCGGCTGGCGTGCAGGTTGGTGAGGACCGGAAAGCGCGTGCCCTTCACGTTCTCGAACACGAGCACGGGTCGACGCTTGGCTTCCTTCTCGAGCTTGGCCACGAGGGCCGTGATCTCGTACGCCGGGTCGACCGCCTTCGACACGATCACGAAGTCCTCCGGCCTCCGCCGCTTCAGCGTATCCAGAAAGCTCCTCAGGTCCTGCCCCATGCGTCCCTCCGCGTTCGCATTATAAGTCGCGCCGTCCGAGCGCCGGCTTCGCCGGCGCAATGTCCGGGGGCGGCCAGGAAGGCGGGCGCAGCCCCCGCCGAATCCTAAACGCCGAGATACCGACGCTTGATCTCGTCGTTGGCGATCAGCTCGGCGGGGGTCGAGGCGTGGACGATGCGGCCCTTGCTCAGCACGTAGACGTGGTCGGCGAGGTCGAGGGCGAAGCCCAGGTTCTGCTCGACGAGCAGGATCGAGATCCCGTCGGCGCGGAGGCCGCCGATGATGCGGGCGAGCTCGCGCACGATGAGCGGGGCCAGGCCCTCGGTCGGCTCGTCGAGGAGGAGCAGATCGGGATTGGTGACGAGCGCGCGACCGGTGACGAGCATCTGCTGCTCGCCGCCGGACAGCGCGTTGCCGCGATTGCGAAGCCGCTCGCGCAGGCGCGGGAAGAGCCCGAGCACGCGCGCGAGCGTCCACGACGCCGCGCGCGGCGTCGCGGCCGGCGTGGCGCGAGGACGCGCGTTCACGGTGAGGTGCTCTCCCACGTCGAGCGACGGGAAGACGCGACGCCCCTGCGGGACGAGGCCGATGCCGAGCCGCGCGATGCGGTGCGACGGCAATCCCGCGATCGCCTCGCCGCGATAGCGGATCGATCCGCGCCGCGGAGGCGTGAACCCCACGATCGAGCGCATCAGCGTCGTCTTGCCCACGCCGTTTCTGCCGAGCAGCGCCACCACGCGTCCCTGGGGCACGTCGAGGGAGACGCCCTGCAGGACGTGGCTCTCGCCGTAGTACGTGTGGATGTCGCGGACCTCGAGGATCACCGCGCCGCCGCGCTCCCGAGGTAGATCTCGTTGACCTGTGGATTGCTGCGGATGGCCGCTCCGTCGCCCTCCGCGAGCACGCGACCCTGCGAGAGCACGGTCACGCGGTGCGAGAGCTCGAAGGCCACGTCCATGTCGTG
>JBKPPN010000516.1:0-11456 GCA_046733575.1 Candidatus Methylomirabilota bacterium
CGTTCGTGGTGGGCGGCGAGCGCGCGGCGCTGGAGCGGGTGCGGCCCTACCTGCTCGCCATCGGGCCCACAATCACGCACGGGGGCGACCTCGAGCACGCCGTCGCCATGAAGATCGCCATCAACCTGGGCCTCGCCGTGCAGATGCTGGCCTTCTCGGAGGCGGTGCTCCTCGCCGAGAAGGCGGGGATCGCGCGCGAGACGGCGGTCGACGCCATCATGCGAAGCGTGGTCGCGTCGCCCATGATCAGGTACCGCGGGCCGTTCGTCCTCGGCATGAAGCCGTTCTTCAGCGTGGCGATGATCCAGAAGGACTTGCAGCTCGCCCTCGACCTCGCGCGCGCCCGCGGCGTGCCGATGCCCACGACGAGCGTCACCCAGGAGTGGATGACCGCCGCGCGCGGGCTCGACCTCGGCGCCTACGACTTCGCGGTGGTGTTCGACGTGCTCGCGCGCCTCAGCGGGCTTCCGCCCAGCGCAAAGGCCACCCCCGCGAGCTGACCGACGTCAGCGCGCCGCCACGCGCGCGCCGTAGCGCCGGTAGCACCGCACGGCGTTGTCCCACAAGAGCTTCCGCCGCGCGGGCTCCGGAATCGTCGTCCACGCGAGGAAGTTGTCGACCGACTTCGGAAACCAGCTCTCGGAGTGCGGGTAGTCCGTGGCGAACATCAGCGTGTCCTCCCCCACCGCCTCCAGCGCATGGCGGAGCGACATCTCGCCCTCGTGGAGCTGGATGCTCTGGAAGTACTGCGGCCCGCGCACGTAGTCGCTCGGCTTCTGCTTGAGCGGCGCCACGGCATGCGGACACATCTCGGCCAGCTCGTCCAGTCGCGACGCCCAGAAGGCGAGCCAGCCGTGGCCGCACTCGAGCGGCGCCATGCGCAGGTCGGGATGACGGTCGAGCACACCGGCCCCGATGATGGCCGCCATGTTGCGCTGCGCGTTCCACACGTGGCTGGCCGAGCGGAGGAGGAAGGTGTTGTCCCAGAGGTCCCAGATGCCGGGCGGGTACGGCACCGACATCGTGAAGGAATGAATGATCAGCGTCAGATCGCTGTCCGCCGCGGCGGCCCAGATCGGCTCCCACGCCGGATCGCCGAGTGACATGTCGGGCGGGCAGATCGGGAAGATGCCGACGGGCCACGGCTGGCGCGTGCAGCGCTCGATCTCCTTCACGGACCACGCCACGTCGCGGCCGGAGACCAGCATCACGGCGGTGAGGCGATCGGGATAGGGCGCGCAGTAGTCCGTGAGGAAGCGGTGATAGGCGCCGTACATCGCGGTCTCGAGCGCGACGTCGTCGACGGCGCAGAACCCGGGGACGCCGCCCGACGGCAGGATCATGTTCACGTCGATGCCCTCGGTGTCCATGTCCTTCACCCGCGCGTGCGAGTCGAAGCTCACGAGATCGGTGGGAAACGGCGGGCCCTGCCAGCGGACGTCCCACGGGGTGCCGCCGCGTGCCGCGCTGGCCGGCGGCGCGGTCGGCTCGCTGGAGCCGAGGCGGTTCTTCAGCGGCGGAATCTTGCCGACGCGGTAGCGGCTCTTGCCCGCCTTGGCGGGCTCGCGCTTGAGGAGCGAGCCCAGGCCGTCGAGCTTGGCGCGGTCCGCCGCGGAGAGATACGTCTCGATGGGCTCGGCGGGCTCGATGATGTGCGTGTCGGCGTCGAAGATCCTGTAGCCGTTGCGTGCCATGCCGGCCTCCGCTTTGGAGGGGGCCCGTGACGCGCCCCCCAAACCCCTGGACGCTCGGAGCCGGCGCGGCTCCGCGGCGCCGGCCCTCGACGTACGTACGGCGTGAGGCTATCACTGTCGCGCCGCGTCGGCATTGACGTCGTCGAACCCGGATCAGTACCCTCGACGCATGAGTCAGCCGGCCTTCACGCCGAGACGGTGGACGCGCGCCGAGTACGACCGTCTCATCGAGCTCGGCGCATTCCGGGACGAGCGCATCGAGCTGATCGGCGGCGAGTTGCTGGTGGCCGAGCCGAAGGGCAGCGATCACGCCAGCACGATCGGCCACATCGATCGACTCTTACAGCGGATCGTGCCGGCGGGATGGATCGTTCGCTGTCAGGCGCCCATCGCGCTGGACGACGAGTCCGAGCCCGAGCCCGACATCGCCGTGGTCAGCGGCACGCACGCGGACTACCGAACTGCGCATCCGGCGCGGCCCGCATTGATCATCGAAGTTGCCGATTCCAGCCTGACATTCGACGGCCGCCACAAGAGCAGCCTGTACGCGCGCGGCGGCGTGGAGGACTACTGGATCGTCAGCGTGGCCGACCGCAGCGTCGAGATTCACCGCGATCCCGTGCGCGACGCGAGCGCGCCGTACTGGTGGCGCTACCGCTCGGTCGAGCGCTTCACGGCACCCGCGATCGTCGTTCCGCTCGCGCTGCCATCGGTGGAGATTCCCGTCGCCGACCTCGTCCCGTAACGCTGCGCAGGCGCCGGTCAGTACCGGCTCGCGATCGGCAGCGTGTCGGCGGGAAACAGCGTGATGATCTGGGCGCCGTCCGGCGTCACGATCACCTCTTCCTCGATGCGCGCGGCCGACGTTCCGTCCGTGGCCGGGCAGTACGTCTCGACCGCAAAGAGCATCCCGGGGACGATCTCCATCGGGTCGTCGAACGAGTTCAGCCGCGAGATGATCGGCCGCTCGTGCAGGCCGAGGCCGATGCCGTGGCAGAAGTTCAAGCCGAAGGCCGCCATCTCGCTCTCGAAGCCGATCTCCGCGGCGGGCGGGAAGGCGCGCGCGATGGTGTCCGTCGACACGCCGGGCTTGATGAGCGCGATGGCCGCGTCCATCCACTCGCGAGCCCTGGTGTAGGCGTCGCGCTGGGGCGCGGTGGCGCGACCGACGTTGAACGTCCGGTAGTAGCAGGTGTGATAGCCGACGTAGGACATGATGATGTCGAAGAACGCCTGGTCGCCGGGCCGGATGATCCGGTCGGTGAAGTTGTGCGGGTGCGGGTTGCACCGCTCGCCCGAGATGGAGTTGATGGCCTCGACGCAGTCGGCGCCCATGGCGTAGAGGCGCTGGTTGGCGAGGGCCACGATCTCGTTCTCGCGCACGCCGGGCTTGAGCGCCTCGTAGATGTCCTGGTAGACGCCGTCGACCATCGCGGCGGCCATGTTGAGCAGGGTCAGCTCGTCGTGGCTCTTCACCATGCGCGCCTCCAGCATCACCTGCTGGCAGTCGCGCACCTCCAGCCCCGCCTTCTGCAGCGCGAACAGGAAGGGCGGCTCGACCAGGTCCACGCCGAGCGGCATGTCGCCGACGCCTTCCTGCTGCAGGATGGCCTTGATCTCCTGCGCCGCCTTGTCGAACAGTCCCGCGCGCGGCGAGACGGCGCCGCGCATGCCGACCATGCCCGCGAGGGACTGTCGCGACGGGATCCATGGCGCGTAGAGCTTGTGATGTCGCGCCGCGGAGCCGAAGTCCCACACCCACGGCTCGCCGTTGCCGGTGAGCAACGACCAGCGCGTGAGCTTGTCCCGCGCCCACTCGCCGATGACCGTGCTGGAGATGTAGCGGATGTTGTACTGATCGAACACCAGCACGGCGCCCAGTCCGGAGCCCGCGAGCGCCTGACGCACGCGGGCGAGGCGATACGCGTTCAGACGCGCGAAGTCGACGCGCTCCTCGAAGTCGACCGCCATGTGTCCGGGCGCCTGCAGGGGCCGGTTCCACCGGTGGCCGGGATCGGGCGCCTGACGGCCGGCGTCCCGTGCCGGCGCCATCGAACCGAGCTCCGGCGCCTCACGCGGCATAGATCTTCTTGAGCTCGCCCGTCGCCCACGCCACGGCGTCTTCGGCTTTCATGCCCTGCACCGCCTTCGCCATCATGTCGACGAAGATGTACTTCGTCAGGGCCTCCGTCGCCCGCCGTCCGGCCGGCCCGGCGTAGCCGACCTGACGCGCGTACTGCAGCGTTTCCGGAAACACCGCGGTCTTCGGATCCTTCTTCCAGAGCGGGTGGTCGCGATAGACCTTGGTGCCCGGGATGCCGAACGTGTCCATGGTCTCGAAGTACCGGTCGTACTGCGCGCGGTCCATGAAGAAGCGAATGAAGTCCTTGGCCACCTTCGCCTGCTTGCTGTACTTCATGATCCCGGCGTTGTAGCAGGGCAGCCAGTAGAAGCGCCCCGCGGGGCCGGCGGGATAGTGACCGTGGTTGGTGCCCTTGTACACGTCGGGAAACTTCTGGCGCGCCGCCACGTAGATGCTGGGCGCGTTACCGGTGAGGGAGATCTCCTGCGAGAGGAAGGCACGGTTGTTGTTGCTGTCGTCCCACGCCAGCCCGCCCTCGTCGAAGCAGTCCTTCCACACCGCGGCGGTGAACTTCACCGCCTCGACCGTCTGCGCGCTGTCGAGGGCGACCGTGCGTCCATCCTTCTGCACTTCCATGCCGCCCCACATCCACACGATGGGGTACGCCCACGCGTTCGGGTCGTTGAGCGAGTGGCCGAGCGCCTGGCCGAAGGGCCTGCCCTTGGCCTTCATGGCGCGTCCGACGCGGCGGAAGTCGTCCCATGTCTTCGGATACTCGAGGCCTGCCTCGCGCAGCCAGTCCTCGCGATACGTCACCGCCCACGAGATGATGAACTGCGGCACGGCCACCCACTCTCGACCGGTGAAGCAGTTCGACTTCGCGTAGTCGTACCAGCCGCCCTGCTTGCCGCCGATCTCGTCCGCCACGTCACTGACGTCGACGAGCGACGCCGCGTAGAGCAGGGGCTGGTTGTTGGCGATGATCACGACGTCGGGTCCCGCGCCGCTCTGGACCGCCGCCGTGACCCGCGGCTGGATGCCGTTCTGCTCGATCCGCTCGATGGCGATCTCGACGCCGGCCTGCTTGCCGAACTCGCGCGCCTGCGCCTCGAACACCTGGTCCGCGGCGGGAATGAAGTGCGACCACTGGAGCAGGTGCAGCCGCGTGCCCTGCGCGAACGCGGGCGGACGCGCCAGCGCGACGGTCGAGGCGGCAGCGGAGACCTGAAGGAAACGGCGCCGGTGCATGAGCATCTCCTCGCGGCGGGCGTGCCCGCGGTTACTCTATAGCACGGAGGTCCGGGATGAGACTCGTGGCTCTCGCCATCGTCGGGCTGCTCGTCGCCGCGCACGGCGTCGCCCTCGCGCAGGGCGCCATCACGTGGACGCCGCCGTCGGCGTGGACGACGGAGAAGCCGTCGACATCGCCCATGCGCCAGGCGCAGTACCGCGTGTCGGGCCCCGGAGGTCCCGCCGAGTGCGCCGTCTTCTATTTCGGCCGCGTCGACGCGGGCGACGCGCGGGCCAACGCCGCGCGGTGGGCAGGCTCGTTCCGCACGCCCGAGGGCAAGGTCGTCGACGATCCGAAGGTCGCCGAGACGCAGGTGGGCGACATCCGGGTCACGCGCGTGGAGGACACGGGCGCCTACGTCGGCGCACTGGCCGGCAGCCCGTCGCCCGCGGGCGGGCGTCCCGATCACGAGCTGATCGGCGCGATCGCCCACGCGCCCGACGGTCCGTGGTTCTTCCGCATCGTCGGCCCGCGCGCGACGGTGGAGGCGAGCCGCGCCGACTTCGACGCGATGATCGCGTCCATCGCCCGGCGTCCCTGACGCGCCGGCGCACCCGCGCCGGTTCACGCTACTCTACGGGACAGGAGGCGCGGACATGGCCAAGCACGGCTACCGGATCCTCGACAGCGACCTGCACACGATGGAGCCCGACGACCTCTGGGAGCGGTACCTCGATCCCGCCTTCAAGGCGTACGCGCCGCGGTTCACGCGGGGCAGCGAGCACGCGCCGAACCAGCCCCTCATCCACGTCGGCGACGTGAGCATCAGCGAGATGAGCAAGCGACGGGCGTCGGCCGCCGTCGGCGCCGACCTGCATCGTCGCGCCGTGGCGCGCCATCCGCACAACGAGGTGGCCATGGCGCGCGGCTACGACGCCGCGACGCACCTCATGGCCATGGACATCGAGGGCATCGACGTGGCCGTCGTCTACGGCACGCGCGGACGACAGGTGCAGATGCACGACGACCTGGATCCCGCCGTCGCCGACGCGCTCGCCCGCGCCCACAACGACTGGACGCGCGACTTCTGCTCGCGCGATCCCGCTCGCCTCAAGTTCGCCGCCCAGCTCACCTTCCACGACGTCGACTTCGCGGTGAAGGAAGCCCGTCGCGCCGTGCGCGAGCTGGGCGCGGTGGCGGTGATCGGCAATCCGAATCCCGTGAATGGTCGTCACGTGCACGACGCGTACTGGGAGCCGCTGTGGGCGGCCGTGGAGGAGCTCGGCGTGCCCGTGGGCTTTCATCCCACCGGGCAATCATCCCTGCGCGACGACATCGCGCGGCGCATGCTCGATCATCCGAACGGCACCATGATCGGCCGCGCGGCGCGGAATCCGATGGAGCTCATGCTCACGTTCGCCAGCATGGCTGCGGGCGGCGTGCTCGAGCGTCATCCCGGCCTCCGCTGCGCGTTCCTCGAGGGGACGTGTGGATGGCTGCCCTGGTGGCTCTGGCGACTCGACGAGGCGTGGGAGAAGTTCGGGCCCGGCTCCGACGTCTCCCTCAACGCGCGTCCCAGCGAGTACTTCTTCCGCCAGTGCTACGTGGCCACCGACGCCGACGAGCTGGTGCTTCCGCAGGTGATCGACGTCATCGGCGATCACTCCATCGTCGTCTCCACCGACTATCCGCACTCGGACGGGCTGTTCCCCGACGCCATCAACGAGTTCGTCGCTCTCGAGGGCGTGAGCGACAAGACCAAGGCCAAGATCCTCTGGGACAATTGCGCCCGGCTCTACAATCTCTGAGATTCCCGTGAGCACGGTTCCCTCGCCCGCCGCCATCCCCGCCGCCGACGGCGACACGCTCGCGTGCCTGCGCACGCTCGAGCGGCGCGTGCTCTGGCTGTCGACGTGGATGATCCACCACGCCAACCACATCCGTCCCAGTCGCGACGGGCTCAAGGTCGGCGGCCACCAGGCGTCGAGCGCGTCGGTGGCCACGCTGATGACCGCGCTCTACTTCCACGTGCTGCGCCCCGAGGACCGCGTGGCCGTGAAGCCGCACGCGAGCCCGATCTTCCACGCCGTCCAGTACCTGCTGGGACGGCAGACGCGCGAGCGGCTCGAGCGTTTCCGCGCCTTCGGCGGCGCCCAGTCGTATCCGTCCCGCACCAAGGACGCCGATGACGTCGACTTCTCCACCGGCTCCGTCGGGCTCGGCGTCGCGGTGACCGTGTTCGCGTCGCTCGTGCAGGACTACGTTCGGATGAAGGGTCTCGTGCCCGCCGACGGACCGGCCGGACGCATGGTGGCCCTCGTCGGCGATGCGGAGTTCGACGAGGGCAACGTCTTCGAGGCGATGCTCGAGGGCTGGAAGCACGACGTGCGCAACGTGTGGTGGGTGGTCGACTACAACCGTCAGAGCCTCGACAGCGTCGTGAGCGACCGGCTGTTCACGCGGCTGGACGACGTCTGCCGCACCACCGGCTTCCAGGTCGTCACGCTGAAGTACGGCACGCTGCTCCACGAGGCGTTCGCGCGCCGTGGCGGCGACGCACTCCGTCGCTGGATCGACGAGTGCCCCAACTCGCTGTACTCCGCGCTGACGTACAAGGGCGGCGCCGCCTGGCGCACCGAGCTCATCCGCGACCTGGGCGACGTGAGCGGCATGCGCACGCTGCTCGACGAGCACGACGACCCGAGCCTGCAACGGCTGATGACGAACCTCGCCGGTCACGACATGGAGTCGGTGCTGCGTGCCTTCACGGCGGCCACCGACGACGATCGCATGCGCTGCTTCATCGCCTACACGATCAAGGGCTTCGGCCTGCCCTTCGCCGGCCACAAGGACAACCACGCCGGGCTGATGAGCCTCGAGCAGATGGCGGAGTTCCGGGCCACGATGGGCGTGGCGGAAGGGCGGGAGTGGGATCCCGACGTGGTGGCGGGCGAGGTCGACCAGACCCGCGTGCAGACATTCCTCGCCTCCGTGCCCTTCGCCCGCACCACCGCGCGCCAGCACGTGGCGACCCCGGTCGCCATCCCGGCGCGTCTCGACCTGCCGTCGCGGGGACCGGACTCCACGCAGGGCGGCTTCGGCAAGATCCTGAGCGAGATCGCCACCGCCGCGCCCGAGCTCGCCGGGCGCATCGTGACGACGTCGCCCGACGTGACCGTCTCCACGAACCTCGGCGGCTGGGTGAACCGGCGGGGCATCTTCGATCGTGAGGAGCGCGCCGACGTCTTCCGCGACCAGAACGTGCTGTCGCCGCAGCGCTGGCTCATGTCGTCGCGGGGCCAGCACTTCGAGCTGGGCATCGCGGAGCACAACCTGTTCCTGATGCTGGCCGCGCTCGGCCTCTCCGCGCCGCTGTTCGGCGTGCGACTGCTGCCCATCGGCACGCTGTACGATCCCTTCATCCTGCGCGGCCTCGACGCGCTCAACTACGCCTGCTACCAGGACGCCCGCTTCATGGTGGTCGCCACACCATCGGGCCTGACGCTCGCGCCGGAAGGCGGCGCACACCAGTCCATCATCACGCCCCTCATCGGCCTCGGGCAGGACCGTCTCACGTGGTTCGAGCCGGCGTACGTCGACGAGCTGGCGGAGATCATGCGCTGGGGGTTCGACCACCTGCAGGCCGCGGACGGCGGGTCCGTCTGCCTGCGTCTCTCGACGCGCCCGCTCCCGCAACCCGAGCGCGTGATCACGGACGCGCTGCGCACCGACGTGCTCGCCGGCGCGTACTGGCAGGTGCCGCCGCAGCCCGGCGCGGAGCTCGCCATCGCCTACTCTGGCGCCATCGCGCCGGAGGCCGCCGCCGCGCACGCCGCGATCGTCGACGAGGTCCCCGGCGCGGGACTGCTGGCCGTCACGTCGCCCGATCGGCTCCACGCGGGATGGCGCGCGGCTCAGGCCGCGCGCGCCGGTGGCGACACCGACGCCACGTCGCATCTCGAGCGGCTGCTCGCGCCGCTCGCGCCGGACGCCGCGCTGGTGACGGTGCTGGACGGCCATCCCGCCACGCTGTCGTGGCTGGGCGGCGTGTGCGGCCACCGTGTCTACACGCGCGGCGTCGACCACTTCGGTCAGTCGGGCGACATCCCCGATCTCTACGCCGCCTACGGCCTCGACGTCGACGCCATCATGGACGCCGTCGCGGCCGCCCTCCTGCGTCGCTGATCGGCTCGAGACGGTCGCCGCCGGGTGATCGGGCGACACCGGTAGAATCCGAAGCGTGAGCCTGCATCCACTCGCCGGGAAGCCGGCGCCGCCCGACGTCCTCGTCAACGTCCCGAAGCTCGTGACCGCGTACTACGCGGAGCGCCCCGACGCCGACGTCGCGGAGCAGCGCGTGGCGTTCGGCACGTCGGGCCATCGCGGCTCGTCGATCGCGTCCTCGTTCAACGAGCGGCACGTCCTGGCCATGACGCAGGCCATCGCCCTCTACCGCCGCGCGCACGGCATCGACGGCCCCCTCTTCATGGGCTGGGACACGCACGCGCTCTCCGAGCCCGCGCGCGTCACCGCGCTCGAGGTGCTCGCCGCCAACGAGGTCGACGTGATGGTCGACGCCCAGGACGGCTTCACGCCCACGCCCGTCGTGTCGCAGGCCATCCTCGCGTACAACGCCGGACGCCGGAGCGGACTCGCCGACGGCATCGTCATCACCCCGTCGCACAATCCTCCCGAGTACGGCGGGTTCAAGTACGACCCGCCGTCCGGCGGACCGGCCGACACGGCGATCACGACGTGGATCCAGGACAAGGCCAACGCACTGCTCCGCGACGACCTGCGCGGCGTGCAGCGGCTGCCGTACGCCCGCGCGCGCCGCGCCGCGACGCTCCGTCGCTTCGACTACGTCGGCGCCTACGTCGACGCGCTGGCCGGCGTCATCGACGTCGACGTCCTCCGGGGCACGCGCCTCGCGGTCGGCGTGGATCCCCTCGGCGGAGCCAGCGTGGCCTACTGGGATCGGATCGCCGAGCGGTACGGGTTCGCGCTCGAGGTGGTCAATCGCGCGGTCGACCCCACGTTTGCGTTCATGACCCTCGACTGGGACGGCGCCATCCGCATGGATCCCTCGTCGGCCTCGGCGATGGCCCGGCTGATCGGTCTGCGCGACCGATTCGACGTGGCCTTCGCGTGCGATCCCGACGCCGACCGCCACGGCATCGTCACGCGGAAGGCCGGGCTGATGAATCCGAATCACTACCTGGCCACGTCGATCGCGTATCTGTTTGGCCATCGCGGGGACTGGCCCGTCTCGGCCGCCGTCGGCAAGACCATCGTGAGCAGCGCGATGATCGATCGCGTCACCACGCGGCTCGGGCGGCGGCTCGTCGAGGTCCCCGTCGGCTTCAAGTACTTCGTCGACGGACTGCTCGCCCGCGAGCTCGGCTTCGCGGGCGAGGAGAGCGCCGGCGCCTGCTTCCTGCGCCGCGACGGCGCGCCGTGGGCCACCGACAAGGACGGACTCGTCATGGGCCTGCTCGCCGTGGAGATGACGGCCCGCACCGGTCGCGATCCCGGCGAGCAGTACCGCGCCCTCACCGAGGAGCTGGGCGATCCCGTCTACGAGCGGATCGACGCGGCGGCCACGCCGGAGGAGAAGTCGAAGCTGGCCCGCCTGGCCCCGGCAGACCTCGCGGTCGACACCATCGCCGAAGAACCGATCACGGGCGTGCTGACGACGGCGCCCGCGGGCGGCTCGATCGGCGGCGTCAAGGTCATGACCGAGAACGGGTGGTTCGCGGCGCGACCGTCTGGCACCGAGGCCGTCTACAAGCTCTACGCCGAGAGCTTTCGCGGGCGCGATCACCTGCGACGGATCCAGGGCGATGCGCAGGCGATCATCCAGCGGGCCATGAGGAGCGAGCGACGTGCCGCGGTTTGACCTGATCGTCATCGGAGGCGGCGCGGCCGGCATCAATGCCGCCAAGGCGGCGCTGGCTCTGAAGGCGCGCGTGGTCCTCGTCGATCGCGGCCCCCTGGGAGGCGCCTGCATCAACCACGGCTGAATCCCGAAGAAGACCTTGGTAAGGTCCGGACGGATTCACCGGCTCGTGAAGGACGCCGCGCGCTTCGGCACCGTCACGGAGTCCGTCGCTCTCGACTGGCCCACCGTGATCGCTCGCCAGCACGCCATCGTCGAGGAGCTCCAGCCGGAACCGGACGCGCTGCGGCGCGCGGGGGCTGCCGTCGTGCTGGGCGAGGCGAAGTTCACCGATTCTCACGCGGTCGCCGTCAACGGCGCCTCGCTCAGCGCCGACCGGATCGTCATCGCCGCGGGCTCCACGCCGCTGATCCCGGACCTCCCGGGCATCGCCGCTGCCATCACCTCGGACGAGATCCTGGTCCTGCCTCGCTTCCCGCGACGCCTCGTCCTGCTCGGCGCCGGCGCCACCGGACTCGAGATGGCGGGCGCGTTCAGCGACCTCGGCGC
>JBKPPN010000517.1:0-6431 GCA_046733575.1 Candidatus Methylomirabilota bacterium
ACGCCGTCTGGCACGGCGTCCTCGTTCCCGGCCGCGACCCGACGACGGTGAGCGAGATGCTCCGCCACCTCGCCACCGTTCACCTCCCGCTCTACGTCGGCGCCCTCAGCGTCCTGGCCTCGACGATCACCACGCTGGCGAAGGAACGCCGACACTCACGCACACCGCCGGCGCTCGTCGCCGCCGTCGCGGGAGCCCTGCTCTCCACCAGCGCGGAGGCCTGGCACGCGACGTCCCATCTTCACCTCGACACGCACACCGCCCCCATCGCCGGCATCCTGTCCGTGATCGGCTTCGTGGTCGTGGTCGCCGCCACCGGGACATGGACGTACGGACACCGTCGCGACCGGCCCGCGAATCGGGAACGCCGCGCGGCGTAGAGTGTCGTTCAGAGAACCCGAGGGGCGGCGCGGCGGAGCCGCGCCGCCTCCGAGCCAGCAAGGGGGGCACACGGCGGGACCGTCGCGGGGCCGGCCCCGTGTGTTTACAAATACTGCCCGGTCGTGACGATCCGGTCGACTTCGGACGTTCGCTTCGCCTCCGCCGCGACGACCGGCTTGATGTAGACGATGCGCTCGCCCTTCTTGCCCGCGATCTTCGCCCAGTCGTCGGGGTTCGACGTGTTCGGCAGGTCCTCGTTCTCCTTGAACTCCTCGCGCAGCGCTGACACCAGATCGTCGCTCGTGATGCCCTTCTCGCCGTGACCGATGTAGCGCTTGAGGGCGAGCTTCTTCGCACGCCGCACGATCGACTCGATCATGGCTCCCGAGGAGAAGTCCTTGAAGTAGAGCATCTCCTTCTCGCCGTTGGCGTACGTCACCTCGAGGAAGCGGTTCTCCTCGGACAGCGCGTACATGGCGTCGACCGCCGTGGCGATCATCCGGGCGATGGCGGCCTCGGGGTCGCCGCCGCTTTCCTGGACCTCGGCGTCCGCGATCGGGATGGCGGGCGTCAGGTACTTGTGGAACACGTCGACCGCTGCGGCGCGATCGGGCCGCTCGATACGGATCTTCACGTCGAGCCGACCGGGACGCAGGATGGCCGGGTCGATCAGGTCCTGGCGGTTCGAGGCGCCGATCACGATGACGTTGCGCAGGCCTTCCACGCCGTCGATCTCGGCCAGGAGCTGCGGCACGATCGTCGTCTCCACGTCGGAGGAGACGCCAGTGCCGCGGGTGCGGAAGAGCGCGTCCATCTCGTCGAAGAAGACGACCACCGGCACGTCCTCGTTGGCCTTCTCGCGCGCCTTCACGAAGATCTCGCGGATCTTGCGCTCCGTCTCGCCCACGTACTTGTTGAGGAGCTCGGGCCCCTTGATGCTCATGAAGAAGCCCTTGATCTTCTCGCCCCGCGTCTCCGAGATCTTTCGCGCGAGATTCGCCGCCACGGCCTTGGCGATCATCGTCTTGCCGCAGCCGGGAGGCCCGTACAGCAGCACGCCCTTGGGCGGGGCGAGCTTGTGCTCCTTGTAGTAGTCGGTGTAGAGGTACGGCAGCTCGACGGCGTCCTTGATCGCCTCGATCTGCGTGCTGAGCCCGCCGATCTCCTCGTAGCCGATGTCGGGCACGGTCTCCAGCGCCAGGTCCTCCACCTCGCTCTTGGGCAGCTTCTCCAGGAGATAGCCGGACTTGGAGTCGAGCAGGAGATGGTCCCCGGTCTTTAGCACGTGGTCGCGCAGCGGCTCGGCCACGACGGCGACCCTGTCCTCGTCAGTGCGCAGCGTGACGATCGCGCGCTCGGCGTCGAGCTGCTCCTTGAGGATGACCACCTCGCCCTGGATCTCGTAGCCCGCCGCCTCGACGACGTTGAGCGCGTCGTTGAGGATCAGCTCCTGGCCCGGCCGGAGCGTCTCGAGCTCGAGGTCGGGCCGCAGGTTGACCTTCACCTTGCGTCCCTGCGCGAGGACGTTCACGGTGCCGTCCTTGTTCGTCGAGAGGTAGACGCCGTAGGTGGCGGGCGGCGCCGAGAGCTTCTCGACCTCGACCTTGAGCGCGGCGATCTGCTCGCGCGCGGCGGCGAGCGCCTCGATGAGCTTCTGTCGTGACGCTCCCTCGGCGCCGGCGAGTCCCGTGTTGCCCTCCACCACCATCGGTGCGCCCGGCTCGGTCGTTCGACTGTTCATGGTCGCCCTCGTCTCTACCGGCCTCGGCGCGCCGGCCCGACTGCATTCGTGGCGTCGTGTCGCCCGATATGCCCCGCCACTGCAACTGCGACGCCATGCCCTGGGACTGCAGTTCTGATGACATACGAGGCTGCGTGTTTCCCGGTCTGCAGTCCTTTGAAGTTCTTGCCCGGCACAGTCCGGCTCGACTGCCGTCTTCGGTGCCGATGGGCACGCGAGTACCAACTGCGGGTGGGCGCTTTCCACCACGCCGGCTCGCTGGTGGCGACTCGGTCGCGTCGCGGGCGCTAGAATCGCCATGGCACGCAGGCTGCTGTAACGAAATCGGTCCGGTCGGGCAGGGGCGCCGACCGACGTGAGGAGACCGCCATGCCGATGCCTCAACGTGCGACCCGCGTGGACGACCCGCAGCTCCGTCCCGCGATGCCGCCCGTCTCGCCCCGGCGTCCTCGTGCGCGCATGCTGGTGATCGAGGACCACGAGGACACTCGCGAGGCGCTCGCCGTGCTCTTGCGGACCGAAGGCTATGACACCGCGGTCGCCGAGGACGGCGAGGCCGGGCTGGCGTCGGCGCGCGCGGCACACCCGGATGTGGCGATCGTCGACATCTTCCTCCCTGGCAAGGACGGCGTGGCGGTGATCGAGGAGCTGCGCCGGGATCTCCCCGCCGTCACCATCGTGGCCATGTCGGCCGACACCAACGTCGACCGTCACGGCGCGCTCATCCGCGCACGCGCCGCCGGCGCTCACCACACGCTGCGCAAGCCGATCGAGCCGTGGGTGCTCCTCAGCACGCTGGGCGGCATCGTTTCGTCGATCCCCGAGGACCGCCGGGCCAGCTGACGTCCGCTCCACGCGGCCGACTCTCCGGTCGCGATCGTCCCCTGCGGCCTTGACAGGGTCAGGGGCAAGCATCGATAGTCCCGTCACGATCCGCCCACATCGGAGCCCGCGTCAGGAGGAGAAACTCATGGGCAACGCGCATCTCAACCGCCGGCACTTTCTGTCTGGCGCGCTCGGGGCGGCGACGGCACTGGCGCTGCCGCTCGAGGTGTCCGCCGCCGTCAAGAAGGGCACCAGCCTCCGCCTGTGGATCCTCAAGACGTACGTCGAGCCGACGAACAAGGCGATCGAGGCGAGCGCGCAGCGGTGGGCCGACAAGCACGGCGCCTCCGTGACGGTGGAGTACTTCACGTTCGAGGACGTGCAGACCAAGTACGTCGCCGCCATCGAGAACAAGAACACGCCCGACGTCGGACAGCTCGAGACGGGTGCGCCCGCGCGCTTCGCCGGCATGGGACAGCTGCTGGATCTCTCCAGCTTCGCGCGCCAGGTCGAGGGTGACGTGGGCAAGCCGCCCGCCAACGTCGCGCCCGTCACGGTCATCGGCGGCAAGACGTACGCGATCCCGTGGTACATCATGCCGGCCTTCTGGTACGTGTGGCGGGACGTGTTCGAGAAGAACAAGGTGAAGCTGCCCGAGACGTTCGAGGACGCCAAGGCCGCCGCGGCCGCGCTCACGCGGCCGAAGGACAACTTCTACGGCATGGGCCAGAGCTGGAACCGCACCGCGGACGGCTACGGCGTCATGCAGGACCTCATGTACTCCTACGGCGTGGGCTGGGCCAGCAAGGACGGCAAGTACCAGTCGATCAAGACGCCGAAGATGCAGACGGTGATGAAGTGGGCCACCGACATCTACAAGGACAACCTCCAGCCTGCCGACACGCTGACGTGGACGGGTTCCGGCAACAACGAGAACTTCATCGCCAAGAACATCGCGCAGACGTCGAACGGCCCCAGCATCACGTTCGCGCTGGAGAACGCGCTCGCCAAGGCGACGGACGCCAAGGAGAAGAAGGCGCGCGAGGAGGCGCTCGCCAATCACCTCGCGCTGCCGCACCCCGCCGGGCCGGACGGCCGCCGCATGTGGGCGATCGCGATGAGCTTCGGCGTGTTCAAGAACGCGAAGGACCCCGACGCGGCGATGAGTCTCATCGCGCACCTGCTCTCGCCCGAGGAGACCCTGCGCGTGATGCGCGACTCCTTCGGTCAGTTCACGCCCGTGCTCGACAAGGCGCGGACGGCGTCGAAGGACTACTTCAACAAGAACGACAACTACCGCAACTTCGGGCGCGCCGCGGAGTGGTTCGTCGCCACGGGCTGGCCGGGACCGGTGACGGCGGCGGCGGCCGAGGTGCAGGCCAGCAACGTGCTGACCGACATGCCGGCGAAGGTCATCGTCGACAAGTGGTCGGTCGATCAGGCCATCGACTGGGGCGACAAGAAGATCAAGGAGATCTACGACACGATCGGCGGCTGATACGAGCGTCGCGGTCGGCGTTCGTCCGGCGGTGTCCCGTCGCCCCCGACGGCGACGGGACCTCGGGCCCGCCCTGCTGTTCCTGCTCCCGCTGTTCGTGCTCGTGCTCGGCCTGATCGCCTACCCGTTCTTCCGCGCGATCTCGCTCTCCTTCACCGACAAGATGGTCGGCTATCCCGAACGGTTCGTCGGCCTGCGCAACTACCGCTATCTCGCCGACGACGCCGCCTTCCACCGCGTGGTGTGGAACTCGTTCGTGTTCACGACGGTGTCCGTCGGGCCGAAGCTCGTCACCGGGCTGGCCATGGCGCTGGTGCTCCACGCGACGTGGCGCTGGCGCAACTTCTTCCGGGGGCTCCTGCTGCTGCCGTGGATCACGTCGACCGTGATCATCGCGCTGACCTGGCGGTGGATGTTCGACGCGTTTCCCGGCCGGGGCTTCTTCAACAGCGTGCTGCTCGACGCGGGCCTGCTCGCGCGCCCGGTCGCCTTCATGGCCACGCCCGAGGGCGCCATGGCAGCGGTCATCGTCGCGAACTGGTGGCGCGGCTTTCCCTTCTTCGGCGTGTCCTACTTGGCGGGCATGGCGGCGATCCCCCGCGAGCTCTACGAGGCGGCCGCCGTGGACGGCGCGGGCGCGGGCCTCCGCTTCTGGCACGTGACGCTGCCCGGCCTCAAGCACGTCATCATCGTGACGACGCTGCTCTCGTTCATCATGACGATCAACGACTTCAACATCATCTACGTGATGACGCGCGGGGGTCCCGGCACCGCCACCCAGGTCTTCGCGACGTACTCGTACGAGGTCGCCTTCAACCAGCTGCGCTGGGGCCGCGGCGTGACGATCTCGATCTACGCCGTCCCGCTGCTCGTCGCCGGCATCGCGCTGCTGAGCCGCTATCTGCTCCGGGAGCGCACGACGTGAGTCGCGCGGCGAAGATCTGGGCGATCACGGGACTGATCGGCTTCCTGATCGTCGTGCTCGTGCCGTTCTGGTGGATCGCGAGCATGTCGTTCAAGACCTACGAGCAGATCCAGTTCGCGACGTCCATCTACGTGCCGCGCCCCTTCACGTGGATCAACTACACCGGCCTGTGGCTCGACACGCGCTTCCCGCTGTGGCTCCGCAACAGCCTGATCACCGCCACTGTGGTCACCCTGATCACGACGGTCATCGCGTGCCTGAGCGGCTACGCCGTCGCACGTCTCCGCTTCCCCGGTCGCGAGGCCATCGCCAGCCTCATCCTGATCCTCTACCTCGTCCCGCCGGCCCTGCTCTTCATCCCCCTCTACCGCGTCCTCGCCGAGCTCGGCGCCACCAACAGCCTCGTCGCACTGTTCCTGTCGTACCCGACCTTCACGGTCCCGTTCTGCACCTGGCTCCTCATCGGATTCTTCAAGACATTGCCGACCGAGCTCGAAGAAGCCGCCCTCGTCGACGGCGCCACCCGCACCACCGCACTCGTGCGCGTATTGCTGCCGCTCGCCGCCCCCGGCATCGTCGCGTCCGCGGTGTTCGCCTTCACGCTGTCCTGGAACGAGTTCCTCTACGCCCTGATCTTCATCCAGGACGAGACGCTCATCACGGTGCCGGTCGGCCTGAACCTGCTCATCTACGGCGACGTCTTCCACTGGGGCGAGCTGATGGCGGCGTCAGTCATCACGACGATTCCCGTCGTCGCCCTCTACATGTTCATCCACCGCTGGATGGTCGAGGGACTAGCCGCCGGATCGGTCAAGGGTTAGCGACCGACGCGGTCACACGAAAATGCCTGATGTCGCCGAGATATGCGACCGCATGTTGTGCGCAAGCACGCTTGCCGGGCGAATGAGCGAGCCCGCGGGCGGCGGGGGCCGCCCGGCGACCCGTTTCCCGCACACGAAGATTAACGACGCAAACGATCCGAATGGGAACGCCTGGCGCCCGCGCCGAAGCCAGAGACGGTCGTGGTCAAAGGGCGGCCCCCGCCGTCCGCGGGCTCGCTC
>JBKPPN010000518.1:0-11190 GCA_046733575.1 Candidatus Methylomirabilota bacterium
GGTGGAGGACTGCGCGCTCGTGCTCGAGGCGCTCGCCGGCTACGACCCCAAGGACGCCGGCAGTCTCAGTCGCCCGATCCCGTCGTACCGGCAGGGGCTTCTCGACGACCTGCGCGGCCTGCGCATCGGCGTGCTGCGGCACCACTGGGAAGCCGACATCCCCGCGTCGGACGACGTGCGCGGCGCGATGGACGCCGCCCTCGACGTGCTGCGCGGGCTCGGCGCCGAGCTCGAGGACTGCCGCGTGCGGCCGCTCGCGCACTACTTCGACGTCAAGATCATCATCGCGGAGAGCGAGATCTTCAGCGTCCACCAGCCCGCGCTGCTCGCGCGACCGCACGACTTTGGGGCAGACTTCCGCGCTCGCGTGCTGCCCTCGGTGCTCTTCACCGCCAACGACTACGTGCAGGCCACGCGCGAGCACCGCCGCATGATGCTGGAGATGGAGCCGCTCTACGAGCGCTTCGACGCCTTCGTCACCGCGGGCTTCGGCGAGGCGCCGCGACTGGGCGACTATCGCAGCGTCTCGTTCTGGCAGAAGCCGAGCCTGCTCACGGCCTGGAATGTCACCGGCCAGCCCGTCCTCGCGCTGCCCAACGGGTTCGGGCCGAACGGCTTGCCGCTCGGCATGCAGATCGTGGGACGCCCGTTCGGCGAGACGACGATCCTCAGGATCGGTCACGCGTATGAACGGGCCACCGAGTGGCACCGCCGACGGCCCGCGCTCTCCGCCGGCGCCGCGCCTGCCGTCACGCCGCCGCCGATCCTGTCCGGCGCCGCGAACGACGCGAGCGCCGAGACGCGCGATCTCTGCGTGAAGGCGGCGCGGCGCGCCGGGCTGAAGCTCGACGACCTGATGCTGACCCAGCTCTTCGAGGGCGCGCCCTACGCGCTCGGCATGGTGCAGCGCTTGCGTCGCGACCACGACGTCCACCACGAGCCCGCGAACGTCTTCAGCTTCCCGCCGTCGCGATCGCCGCAGGGGTGACGCTCGCCGACGCGCTCGGGGTCCGGCGCGACGAGGTCGTCGCGCTCGTCGGCGGGGGCGGCAAGTCGAGCGCGATGTTCCGGCTCGCCCGCGAGCTGGTCGGCCGCGGCGGAACGGCGATCAGCACGACCACGACGCGGATCTTCGGCGCTCAGATCAAGCTCGCTCCCGCGCATGTCCCGGCGTCGCAGGCGACGCGTGAGCGCGTCCAGGCCGCGCTCGACGCGCACGGTCACGTGCTGATCATCGGCGAGACGGACGCCGAGAGCGGCAAGGCGGAAGGCGTCTCGCTCGATCTGTTCGCGCGCCTCCGCGGCTGGTTCCCGGACGTCGCGATCCTGAACGAGGCCGACGGCTCGCGCATGCGCCCGTTCAAGGCGCCGGCGGCGCACGAGCCGGTGATTCCCGACGAGACGACGCTGGTCGTGCCCGTCGTCGGCGCCGACGTCTTCGGTGCGCCGCTGGACGAGACCCACGTCCACCGTCCCGAGCTGGTCGCGCGGCTCGCCGGCGCGGAGGTCGGCGCGCCGGTCACGCCGGAGGTCGTGGCGCGCGTGCTCCTGCACCCCGACGGCGGACGTAAGGGCGTGCCTGCGGCCGCGCGCGTCTGCGTGATCATCAACAAGGTCGACGGTTCGGCGGTGCGCGCGACGGCGGAGGAGACGGCGGATCGCCTGCTGCAGAACGACGCCATCACGTCGGTCGTGCTCGCGGCGCTCCGCCGTCACGACCCCGTGCTCGAGGTGCGCACCCGCAACGCCAGGAGGACGACGGTATGACGACGGTCGAGACCGCGCTCGGTCCGGTGCCCACCACCGAGCTCGGCCCCACGTTGATGCACGAGCACATCGTCACGCGGTCACCCGGCGTGCAGGAGAACTGGCCGCACCTCTGGGACCGCGATGGCATCGTCGCCATCGCCGAGCGCAAGATGGCCGAGCTCCACGCGCGCGGCATCCGTACGATCGTGGATCTCACGACCGTCGACCTCGGGCGCGACATCGACCTGATCGTCCGTGTGGCGCGTCGCTCCCGCGTGCACGTGATCGTCGCGACGGGCGTGTGGTGGATGCCGCAGCGCTACTTCGGCGCGCACGGCGTCGACGCCGTGGCCGATCTCTTCGTCCGTGACATCACGCAGGGCATCGGCACGAGCGGCGTGAAGGCGGCCATCATCAAGTGCGCCACCGACACCGCCGGTGTGACACCGGTCATCGAGAACGTCCTGCGCGCCTCCGCCCGCGCGCAGAAGGCGACCGGCGTGCCGATCTCCACCCACACCTGGGCGGCGGGGCGGTCAGGCGAGGCGCAGCAGGCGATCTTCGCGCAGGAGGGCGTCGATCTCCGCCGCGTGATCATCGGTCACAGCGGCGACAGCGAGGACCTCCGCTATCTCCGCGGCCTGATGGAGCGCGGCAGCACCATCGGCATGGATCGCTTCGGCCTCGACAACTTCCTGTCCACCGAGAAGCGCGTCGAGGTGCTGGCCCGACTGTGCGCCGAGGGCTACGCGCCCAAGATGGTCCTCTCCCACGACGCCAACTGCTGGACCGACATGCTGTCCGAGGACGACAAGCGCCGCACGCGCCCGCGCTGGCACTACACCCACATCTCGGACGACATCCTCCCGGCGCTGCGCAAGGCGGGCGTCACGGAGGAGCAGATCGACCAGATGCTGGTGCGCAACCCCCGCGCGATCTTCGAGGGGTCGGAACGCTGATCTCACGACGACGATCACGTGGGAAATTTCAGAGCCGCGAAGGAGGATGGTCGATGAATCGATCCGGTGTTGCACGCTTCGCAGTCAGCGCCACCATCACGCTGCTCGTCGTGTTCGCCAGCGTCGGCGTCGCGCCCGCCGCCGACCTGAAGGTGATGAGCACGGTCGCCCTGAATGCCGTGTTCGACGATCTGAAGCCGAAGTTCGAGCGTGCGACCGGGCACAGCCTCACGCTGGTCTACAGCGTCATCGCTGACCTGAAGAAGCGGATCCAGGACGGCGAGACGGCCGATCTGATGTTCCTGTCGCGCGGGGCCCTCGACGACCTCGAGAAGGAGGGCAAGGTCGCGGCGGGCAGTATCGTCAACGTCGCGAAGTCGTCCGTGGCGGTGGCGGCGCGCGAGGGAGCGCCGAAGCCGGACATCAGCACTCCGGACGCGTTGAAGGCCACGCTGCTCGCGGCGAAGTCCGTCGTCTACGCCGATCCCGCGAAGGGCGGGGCGAGCGGAGTCCATTTCGCGAAGATGGTCGAGCGGCTCGGCATCACCGACGCCATGAAGCCGAAGACCATCCTCGTGCCGGGCGCCCAGGCGGCGGAGGTGGTGTCGAAGGGGCAGGCCGAGCTCGGCGTCGCGATGGCGTCGGAGATCGTTCCCGTGCCGGGCGCTCAGCTCGTCGGGGTGCTGCCCTCCGATCTCGGCATGACGCTCGTGTTCTCGGCCGGCGTCGGCGCGACGAACAAGGATCGAGAGGCGGCCAATGCGCTGATCCGGTTCGTCACGGGGCCCGAGGGCGTCGCGGCGCTGAAAGCGAAGGGCATGGACCCAATGTGATGGGCGGCTTGACGCCCCCCAAGCCCCCCTGGCTCGGAGACGGCGCGGCGGAGCCGCGCCGTCCCTCGGGTTACCTGGCCTCCTGCGCCCACAGCGTCTTCGCGAGCACGCCGACTTGGTCCTCGACGACGGCCATGGCGTCGAGGATCAGGTCTTCCCGGAAGCGGCGGCCGACGATCTGGATGCCTGCCGGCAGGCCGTCGACGAGTCCGATGGGCACCACGCCCGCCGGTAATCCCAGGTAGTTGATCCCGAAGCTGTAGATCGCCGCGTCGAACAGGTCCTTCGTGTTGGCGAAGCCCTCCGCGTCGTAGTTCCACGGGAACGTCGGGCGCATCAGGAACGGCGTGACGACGAGCGGGTGGTCTTCCAGGAAGACGCTCCACTGTCGCGTCATGCGCGTGCGGTCGGCGATGCCGAGCAGGTAGCCCGGCGCGTCGACGAGGTGCGTCGCCATCCGCTCGTACCAGCTGAAGACCTCCTGGATGGTCTGGCTGCCGTGCTGCCGCGCGAGGGGGAACAGCAGCGCTTTCATCTCCGCGACCGCGACGTCGAACCACGCCCGCGCGGGCTCGGAGATCGACGGAGGCTCCGTCTCCTCCACCGCGTACCCGGCCGCCGTGAGCCAGCCCGCCACGCGGTCGACGCCGCGCGCGATGTCGGGATGCATGGGATAGCCGTGCGAGTTCTTCGTCACCGCCACGCGGAGCGGCGACGCCACGGGCTCGCCCTCGAACGGCACCGGCGCCCACCAGGGATCGCGCGCGTCGCGTCCGGCCATCACCCGCGTGGCGAGACGCACGTCGCGCACCTCGCGACAGATGGCGCCCTGCACCGACATGAGCTGCGCGAGCATCCCGCGCTCCGCCGTGGCGGACGGGTTGTACGCGGCGATACGACCGGGCGTCGGCTTCACGGTGCTGAGGCCGCACGCGAAGGCGGGAAAGCGGAGCGAGCCGCCGATGTCGTTGCCGTGGTGGATGGGACCGAAGCCCGCCGCCGCGGCGGCGCCCGCGCCGCCCGACGATCCGCCCGGGCTGGCATCGGGATGCCACGGATTCCGTGTGCGACCGTGGAGCGGATTGTCGGTCGTCGCGCGCATCGAGAGCTCCGGCGTGTTGGTGCGACCGACGATGATCGCGCCGGCATTGCGAAGGTTGCGCACGAGCGGCGCGTCGTCGGGGGCGATCACGTCGGCGAGCGCGGGCAGGCCGTTCGGCGTCGGCTTGCCTCGCTGGTCGACGTTCTCCTTGATGGTGACGGGCACGCCGTGCAGCGGTCCGCGCACCCGTCCCGCGGTCAGGTCGGCGTCGGCGCGGGTCGCCTCGGTCAGCGCCTCATCGGTGTAGTCGTACACGATCGCGTTCAGGTCCCTGTTCTTCGCGCGGATGCGCGCGACCACGGACTCCATCGCCTCGCGACAGGAGAACTTGCGCGAGCGGATCCCCTCCGCGAGATCGCATGCGCTGCGCTGCCAGAGATCGTCGGCCATTATTCCTTCCTCCTCGCCGGACCCGGTCGCGGTTCGTCAGCCGCGACGACGTGTCGGTGTGCGACCATTCGCCGCGGCGTGCAGACGCCGCAGCACGTCGGGCTCGGCGACGTAGCGGCGCCGTTCCTTGCGCCAGAAGCGCGCGAGTGGCCCGCGCACGGCGTCGTGCTGTCGCTCGCGCCGGGCCTCGCTGTCGAAGCGCTTGTAGATCGCGTAGCGCACGACGCCGTCGGGATCGATCACCACCGTGCAGCCGCCCGTCATGTCGAACATCTCGCCGCGCTGCTGCACGGTGCACGACTGCGTCACCTCGCCGATGAGGTCGAACAGGATCCGACCGTCGGGCGCCGCCCGTCGCGTGACGCGGACCGACTGCACGAGCGGCGGCGACGCCTGCACCACGCCCTTCGGGAGCTTCGCGCCGGGCGCCACGAGCTTGAAGACGTTCGCGTGCCGCGGATCGGTCACGAAGCGGCCGAGCGCATGGGCCTGGCGGGTCAGCTCCTTCGCGTCGGCGGGCCGGCCGGGCTCGCCGTCGAAGCGCAGGTCGCGGAAGGCGAGGCCGGGGACGGAAATGGCCGTCGCGGGCGACTGCCAGCGCACTGCGGCCTCGGTCATGAACTGAACGTGCGAGGGAAAGATCTGCCGACGGCGGAACGACCGCATGAGCGCCTCGCGGAAGCCCCACTTGTCCGTCGGCTCCACGTCGGCGTCCGCGGTGATGAGGGCGCGGAGGTACTCGCCCATCTCGATGTCAGCGGGCGGGCAGTAATCGATGGCGCGGATGCAGATGGTGAGGAACTGACTCGCGACGTCGCTTGCCTCCTGGGCGACGGCCTTCACGAGCGGCTCCGCGCCGGGCGCCCGAGCGGCCGTCTCGGCCGACACGCCGGCGATCCTGAGATACCGCTCGGCCTTGCGGCGGACGATCGTGACGAACGCCTCGAACACCGCGGACACCAGCACCGAGCCCAGCGCGTGCGGCTCCATCTCGGGATCGTAGAGCGTGGGACCGCCGTGGTCGACGGGCAGGACGTCGGAGTCGAACGCCGCCACGCCCTCGATGTCGACGCCGGAGCGGAGGGCGGCGGCCTCGCCGCCCCGCCGCGGCCGCGCGTAGCCGAACTCGCGCGCGAGATCGGTGAGCAGCGTCATGCGCGCGAGGTTGCCCCCCGAGTTCCGCATCGCCTGCTCCACGACGTCCGGGTACGTGAAGTGGAGGAACAGCGCCACGAGATCGCTGAAGCCCTCATGGAAGGCGGGCACGTCGACGTTGGTCGGGGTCAGGAACGACGAGCGCAGGCCATCGAGCAGCGCGTGCGTGGTCTCGTGTGCGATGACGTCGTGGCTCAGCGCGGTGCAGATGAGTCCCTGCTGCACGGTGAACCCGGCCGGCGTCTTGCCCGCGTGAAAGTAGCCGAAGGAGAGATCGCCCGCCTCGCGGCTGTAGCCCGCGTTGCGGCCGCGGAAGCCGAACGGCCGGACGACGAGTCGTACGACGCCGGCCGCGGACGGATCGGTCGCCCAGCCGATGTCGCGGCCGAGCGCGCGCCGGAACGCCGCGTAGGTGAGGCTGCACACCGCGTAGACCATCTGCAGATGGAATCGCCCGTCCGACGGCGTCGGAGCGAGACCGCTCGAGAGCAGCACGTGGGGATCGTCCAGGTCGAGCGGGACGGCCGTGAGCGGCGCGGGCACGTCGTCACAGCGCACCTCGAACAGCGAGCCGACGGGACCGGGCGCGAGCTTCTCGTACGGCACCGCGACGGTGGCCACGCCGCCGACGCGATCGGACACGGACGGGTCGAGCGTGTAGATGCGAAGCGGACGCACGAGCGGCCCGTGGCCGTCGCGCTGGTACGGATGCACGGCGGCCTGTCGCGCCACGCGCTCGCTGATCTCGTACGGGGTTGTCGTCGCGGTCGTCTTGGTCGCCATCGGCCTGCCCCGTTAGGACGCTCCGGCCCGCCGGGACTGCACGACGAGCCGATCGGCCGAGCGATCGACGATGCGGAGCTCGACGTCGTCCGTCCGCACGACGAGCCCACCGTCCTCCTCGCACCAGGTCGCCGCGCGGCCCGCAGGTCGGTCGTCAGGGCCCGCCGTGAAGTAGTGCGCGGAGCCGTCGGGGGAAAGCTTCAGACGCTCCCGGGGTCGTCGCGACAGCGGGATCGACGACGCCTCCGGTCGATACACGGCGCCCGCGGACGTGTCCTCCTCGAACACGTGGACCCACGTGGTGGCGAAGAGCGGATCGCGGGACGCGCCGATCGGCGTCATGGCGCGTGCCGGCTCCCGCTCACATCAGGCCGCTGCGGACCGTCTCCAGCGCCGTGCGCATGCGGACGACCTGCTGCGTGGTGAACATGCACATCGCGGCGTCGTCGGTGTAGTCCATGTAGTTCATGAACATGTCGCCGTGGGGGCCATTGTTGCACGTGATGGCGGGGAATTTCGGACTGCCGAAGTTCGGTCCCGCGCAGTTCGGCGTGTCGGCCACCATGTCCGAGCCGGAGCAGTCGGGCGTGTCGCCCCAGATGTGGCGGAGATTCAAGTAGTGGCCGATCTCGTGCGTGGCCGTCCGTCCCTTGTTGAAGGGCGCCTGCGCGGTGCCCTTGGTGCCGAAGGCCTGGTAATTGATGACAACGCCGTCCGTCGCGGGTGGTCCGCCGGGGAACTGCGCGTAGCCCAGCAGTCCGCCCGTGAGCGCGCAGACCCAGAGATTGAGGTGCGTCTTCGGGCTGAACGGCGCGACGCCGCCCTTCGACGGCTTCTTCATCAGGTCGTCGGCGCCGAAGCCGGCGTGCTCGGTCTCCGTCCGCGTCACCTTCACGAGCTTGAACCGGATGTGGCAGTCGCTGATCAGCCCCTTCCACGCCGTCGGCGTCTGGTGGCGATCGGCATTGATGGCGCGGTAGTCCTTGTTGAGCGCGGCGATCTGGCTCTGGATCTGCGCCATCCCGATGTTCTGCTCCGGCGTCTGGTACACGACATTCACGACGGTCTTGATGGTCACCGTCTTGACCCGGCGATGATCGAAGCCGACGTCACGACGTTTCGCGGTCTCGCCCTCGAGCCGCATCTGCGTCATCCGGAACGCGGGATACTGCTCGAGCAGCATCATGTGCACCGCCATCGCCGCGCACTTCCGCTGCGGCCCGACACCATTCGAGGTCGTCTGTCTCGCCATGTGACCGTCCTATGGTTCGAGTTCAGGCCCGGGAGGGGAAGGTGGAACCCTCCCAGGGTTCCCCTTCAATAAAATCCAAACAACCGAGCGCCTAACGACCGAGCGCCCAAACCACCGCGAACCAATACCTCGCGCAAACACCGCCGCGAGGATGGAACAGGCGCCGCGATCGAGTCAAGGAACCGGTGCGGCACGCGGGCCTATACTTCGAGGCAAGGAGGCCGCCATGCCGGGACCGGTCACGCTGCAAGTCTTCTCCGACTACGTCTGACCGTGGTGCTACCTCAGTACCGTGCGTATTGAGCGACTGAAGAGGGAGCACGACGTGAAGGTGGAGTGGCGCGCGTTTCCCCTGCATCCGGAGACGCCGGCCGAAGGGCGCGCGCTGGCGGATCTGTTCGCGCGCCGGAGCCCCGCCGAGCGCGCCGCCATGCACGCCCAAATGAAGGCGCGCATGACGGCGGAAGGGCTGCCGTACGGCGACCGCACGATGACGTACAACAGCCGCCTCGCGCAGGAGCTCGGCAAATGGGCCGACACCGAGCCCGGCGGCGCGGCGCTCCACGATGCGCTGTTCCGCGCCTACTTCGTCGACGCCCGCGACATCTCGCAGCCCGACGTCCTGCTCGACGTGGTGGAGCGGGCCGGGCTGTCGCGCGAGGCCGCGCGCGAGGTCCTGGAGAAGCGCACGTTCAGCGATGCCGTCGACGCCGACTGGGATCTCGCGCGGCAGTACGGCATCACCGGGGTGCCGACGTTCGTGGCGGGCCGCCACGGGGTCGTCGGCGCCCAGCCCTACGAGGCGCTCGAGCAGCTCGTGGATCGAGCCGCGCGCGCGAGCGACGCCGCGCGGTAGCTCGACGTGTGCGACGCCGCGCTCAGTGCGCGGCGCGACGCGCGCGCTGACGCGGCAGTCCGAGCGCTACGCCGATCCCGATGAGGTTGCCCGCAGCCGCGATCAGCACCGCGGTGCCGTAGCCCTGAGTGAGGTCGAAGAGACGGCCGGCCGCGATGGGCAACACGATCGCCGCCGTGCCCCAGGCCATGTAGAGGCGGCTCGCCACGCGCCCGTACAGCGCGTGGCGCCAGTACACCGCGACCGCCGCGGCGGTGACGCCGGAGATGAACCCGTACCCCACGCCGACCAGCGCGAGCGCGATGACCGAGACCTCGGCGCGCGGCCACAGCGTGAGCGCGACGTTGCCGGCGAGCGCGACGGCGTGGGCCGTCGTGGCCACGGTCGGAATGCTGAGCCAGTCCACCATCCATCCGCCCCCCAGACGGGCCACCGCGATGGCGCCCGCGATGAACGTCGTCCCGTACACCGCGAGCGCCGTGGCGCCGCCGTACGCGGCGATGATCCCGGCCGCCTGGCTCAGCACCATCAATCCCGCCGACGCGGCGAGGAAGAAGACGAACCAGAGCCGCCAGAACACGGCCCGATGTCGCTCCTCCGGGCCCGGCGCGGCCGCCGTCGCGGTCGTGGCAAGGGCGACGCCGGAGCGCGCGATGAGCGCCGCGCTGACGGTGCCCGTGATGGCCAGCACGATGGCGAAGCCGCCCAGGGTGAGGCGCACGCCGAAGTGCGCGATGCCCCAGCCGAACACGGGCGCGGCCAGCATCGCGCCCGCCGGATAGAGACCGACGAGATACCCGTTCACCAGACCGCGACGCCGCGTGATGGCCAGGTTCACGACCTGCTGGGCGAGGATGTAGGCCGCGCCGCCGCCGGCGCCGAACAGCACGCCGTAGCCGACGGCGAGCTGCGTGAGGCCGCCCGCCGTCGCCGCGAGCGCCGCTCCGAGCGTGGTCGCCATCGCGCACCACAGCACCGTGACCGGGGTCCGCGCGCGCTCGTAGACGTGCGGCACCAGGTTCATGCCGGCCACGAACCCCGCCGAGGCGACGGCGAACACGATGGCGAGGTCGGCACGCGTCAATCCCAGGAGCGCCTCGAGCGGCTTGATGAAGACGCTGAACGCGTAGAGCGAGCCGAGGGGCAGGTTGAGCACGGTGGCGGCCGCCACGGCGTGCCCGGCGCTGGGCTTCACGGAGAGGACGCTCAGATGTTCGGCGAGCCGGGATCGAGGCCGAGCAGCAGGCGCCCCGCCAGCTCGTACGTGTCGGGCGCGACCCACACGTGAGCGGCCGCGGTGTGCACGTCGCGCAGACAGCGATCGAGCCGGCTCGTGGCGTAGATGGCGGTCGCGCCGCCCACGCTGTACATGAGATCGACGGCCTGCACCGCGTAGGTCATCGCCTGCGCGATGGCGAGCCGGTACACCGCGCGCTGATTCGGCGTCGGCGGCTCCCCCCGCGCGACCGTCTCCCAGAGATTGCGCGTCGAGTCGCGCACGTAGGCGCGCCCCGAGCCGACGAGCGCCTCGGCCTGGGCGACCTTGGCCTGGATCGTGGTGCGCGTGGCGAGCCGGCCTTCCGTCGCGTGCCACGTCGCGCTCTTGCCGCCCGCGAGGGCGACGAACTCGTCGATGGCGACGCGCGCGATCCCGAGGCCGATGGCGGCGTGCGCGACGTGCGTCCACCCGACGAAGCGGTAGAGCGGCTCCGGCCGCGTCGATGGCTCCAGGCCGTGCACGCGCTCGTCGGGCACGAAGACGTCGGTGAGCGCGAAGTCGTGGCTCCCCGTGCCGCGCATCCCGGTCGTGTCCCAGGTGTCGATGACCTCGGCGTGCGACGCCGGCAGCACGCAGCGCTTGTAGATCGGCTTGCCGTCGGGGCCGAGACGGAGCGCATCGCCGTCGTACACGTAGCAGCCGACATGGATCCAGCCCGCGATCAGGATGTTGCTGCCCTGCGTCCAGCGGCCCGTGACGCGGTAGCCGCCGGGCACGACGACGGCGCGGCCCTTCGGCGGTCCCGATCCGGCCATGATCGTCTGCCGCGCGGTGGCGAACATCGTGGCGAGCAGCACGTCCGGCAGACCGGCCACCGTGATCGTCATGGTGC